>JAQUPB010000006.1 GCA_029004185.1 Bacteroidales bacterium
CAGCATAATCTGCAAGTCCCCGAGATTCGGATATCATTATATGAACGATAAAAAAAGAGTAATAAAACCTTTACTGAAAGTTAAAGATAAATTTGAAGAAATATCATTTGACAAAGCATTTCAGCTGATAACAGAAAAAATCAAAAGTGTTAAAGCCGATGAAAACGCATTTTTTGCGGGTGCACGACTTACAAATGAAGAACTTTATTTAATTCAGAAATTTTCAAGAGCTGGAGTAAAAACTAACAATGTTGCAAGTTTTCATTATCTTGACAGAGGCGAAAATTATTTCAGCAATATGTATGAAAGTTTACCTTTTGAACAAATAAAAGAATTAAAAAATATTTTTCTGATTGGTGCTGAATTAAATAAAGATAATCCCGTGATGGGATACATGATTAATAAATCAAAATTTAAAAATAATATAAAATTAAAGGTTATCTCCAATAAGCCGAAAAGCTTAATGAAATCAAAAGCTGATGAGTTCATTCTTATAAAATCATATTATCATTTCATTAAAGCAATGAACCATTACCTGCTGACCAACAACATGGCAGAAGCAAATTTCATAAAAGACAACTGCTCGGGTTTTGAAGAATACAAAAAGAAACTTTTATCTGAAGATTATAAAACTTTAGTCAAAGAATCAGGCGTTGCCGATGAAAAAATAATTGAAGAAACCGCAAAATCATATTTAAAAGGATTGAACTCCGTTGTTGTTTTTTCAGAAAAAAATCTTTCTGCAAATGCAACAACCGCACTTATTAATTTCTCGCTGCTTACCGGAAAGATGGGAAAAACAGCAAACGGAATAATTGCACTTAAAGAAAAAAATAACTCACAGGGATTGTTCGATATGGGAATAACTCCTGAATATGGCGTGGGCTATCAGTCGGTGAATGATGCAAATTACAAAACACTTTTAAAGAAAAAATGGGGAGTAAGCGATTTTCCCGAAAAAATTTATGCCGACCAGCTTGCACTTCTGAATGAAGGCAAAATAAAGAATATATTCATTTTTGGTGAAGATCCTGTTGGCTGTGCGGTTGATAAAAATGCCGTGAAAACTTTAATAAATAAAACAAAGTTTAAAGTTGTTCAGGATTATTTTATCACTGAAACTTCTGCCGAAGCGGATTTGATTTTGCCGGCATCGTTACCCGCTGAAATAGGCGGACATTTTACAAATACCGAAGGATTAATCCAGAAATTCGATGCTGTTTTGCAGAGCAAACCTGAAATAAATTCATACAATCAGCTTTATGCTCTCCTGAATAACTCGGGTGTTAAAACCGAAATTGCTCCCGGAAATCTTATTCTCGAAATAGCTTCATTACTTGAACAACCCGGCGACACAAGCGTAGGCGATAAAAAATACTCGTTCATAAGTCTTGTGAAAGATAACGAAAACAGAATGTTTCATTATGGTTGTGATAATATTACAAAGCAGTTTACAGAATATTTTAATAACACTTTGGGTTATAAAAAGAGTAATTGATTCAACAAATTGACTTCAGAATAACCTCGCAAGCTTTTTTAATTTCATTCTTAGTAATTGTAAGTGGCGGTGCTATTCGCATTGATTGAGCATTGAACAAAAACCAGTCAGTAATAACTCCGTTTGCAATACAGTTTTTTATTATTTTTTTATTCAGTTTTTCATTGCCAAAATCAACGGCGAACATTAAACCTTTGCTTCTTATTTCTTTTATTGAAGGATGAAAAAGTAATCTCCTGAATAATTTTTCTTTTTCCTTAACTTTTTTTATCAAATCATTTTTTAAAATAAATTCAAGTGAAGCAATCGCAGCAGCACAGCTAACAGGATGTCCGCCGAATGTGGTTATATATCCGAGAGCAGGATTTTCAGAAAGACAACTCATTATTTTTTTCGAAGAAATGAAAGCTCCCAGAGGCATACCTCCTCCCATCGCTTTTGCAAGACAAAGTATGTCGGGTGTGATATCAAATTGTTCAAACGCAAACAAACTACCTGTCCTTCCGAATCCTGTTTGTGCTTCATCAAATATCAGTAACGTTCCTGTTTCGTTGCATTTTTTGCGGAGTTGTTTTAAAAAATCATTTTCCGGAACTATAACTCCTGCTTCACCCTGAATTGGCTCGGTTATGACAGATGCGGTTTTGCGTGAAATATTTTTTAAATCATCAATGCAGTTAAACTTTAAAAATTTCACATCAGGTAAAAGTGGTTGAAATTTAGATTTGTAATTTTCATTTCCGGTTACACTCATTGCCCCGTGCGTGCTTCCATGATATGAATTTTTAAATGCAATAATTTCCTTTCTCCCCGTATATCTTTTTGCAAGCTTTAAAGCCCCTTCCACTGCTTCACTTCCCGAATTCACAAAATAAACCGAATTCAGATTTTCAGGTAAATTATCAGAAAGCATTTTGGCAAACAGAACCTGCGGCGATTGAACATATTCGCCGTAAGCCATAAGATGGGAATATTTACTTACTTGCTTTTTTATTGCATTTACAACCGAAGCATTGCAATGCCCGATATTACTTACGGAAATTCCCGAAACCAAATCAATATATTTCCTGCCTTTATTATCGTAAATATATATTCCCTTGGCTCTTTCCGGTTCAAGCATTATAGGTTCGGAAGATGTTTGAGCCAGATATTGAAGAAATATTTGTTTGTCAGTAAGCATTGTTTTTTTTGCTAAAATAATAAATATAAAACTCTTCGCTGGTGCATAGCAAATGTATTAATTAAATTGACTTTATCTTATTTTTTCAACCGATTACCGATAACTGATAACCGATTACCAAATCTTTTAAGCAAGTTGCTGAGATTTTAAATTATTAATATAATAGAAATACCAATAATTCAAATAAATATTTCTGTTGACTTTTGTTGTCACATTCCATATATTTACATATTCATTTATGAAATTTCAAAAATATGAGAAAAATATACATTCTTTTCGCTGCAATACTAATTCTGCTTTATGCAATTAATGCAACTTCTCAGACATCAAATAAAATAACTCCTGAATTATTACGGCAGATGCTCGCATTCAAATCCGGTGAAAAAATTTCCTGTCTTGTTCAGATGAAAACAACCTACCCATACGAAAGTGTGAGAAATAATTCTGTAAAAAGCAAGATAGAAACATTCAGGAAAATCGCGAAAACGAGTCAGGAAAAAATTCTTGCATTGCTTAGGAGCATGCCGCCGGAAAAAGCAGAAGTAAAACAAACTTACTGGGTTATGAATGGTTTTCATTTAATTGCAACTGCCGATGTAATAAATGAAATGGCAAAAAGAGATGATGTTGAGAAAATTTTCGATGATGAAATAGTAACGCTGCCTCCCGAAGAAGCTGATGCCACAAAAACAGCACCAAGCAGAGCAGTAGAATGGAATATTCTGAAAATTGAAGCCGACAAATGCTGGGATGCAGGATATACGGGACAGGGAATTGTAATCGGAATTCTCGATACAGGTGTTGAATATACACATCCTGCACTGACAAACAAATGGGCGGGTTACTGGCATGTTGCCCAAGGCTTCCCGCAACAGGCAACACCTTATGATGATAACGACCATGGTACGCATTGCATGGGAACAATACTCGGCGGAGATGGAAGAGGTTCGGGTACAAATGATATTGGCGTTGCTCCCGACGCAAAATTCGTGGCTGCAAAAATTTTAGGTTCAAATGGTTCGGGCTCGAGCAACCAGATTATAGAAGGCATGCAATTCATGGCTGACACAAAAGCACTAATTGATATTAAAGCAATATCGAATTCATGGACAAGCAACTCGGGAGGAACCTACTATGTTGCCGCCTGCCGCACTCTTGATTCGCTTGGAATTTATTCCGTTTTTGCAACCGGAAATAGCGGACCAAATGCAAGTACAGCTGGCGCACCTGCTGATTACCCAAATGAAATGGGCATCGGAAATACTGATGATCAGGACGACATAAATAACTCATCTTCACGTGGTCCATCAACAAATAGTAAACCTCCATATAATGACCTAAGTCAATGGATAAGGGCTGACTGGAACTATATTAAACCCAACATATCTGCTCCCGGAACAAATATTAATTCGGCAAAACCGGGCGGTACATACTGGCAGATGACCGGAACATCAATGGCTACACCTCATGTATGCGGTGCTGTTGCTTTGTTATGTCAAAAAAATCCCGTTTTAACAAGAACAAATATTTATAATTTACTGGTTGATAATGTTGACCTTCCATCACAAGGCGCGCCTTACCCAAACAATGATTACGGATGGGGACGATTAAACGTTTGGAAAGCACTTCAGGCAACTCCGACTGCAAATATGCCTTGGGTGGCAATGCTATCAAGAAATGTTGACGTTGTTACAGCTGGACAAACAGGAAATGCAATATTCACAATAAAAAATATCGGTGGTTCCGACGCAAATAATACAACCGTGAAATTAATTTCAAAAGATATTTATATTATAGTGAATCTTGGAAATCAGAATTTCGGAACGTTGGCTTCAACACAATCTGCAAATAATAATTCGACACCGTTTACATTCACTGCACATCAGTTAACACCTGCCGGTCATGTTGCAAATATGATTTTTATTGTTCATGCCGACGGAACTCCCAAAAATTATGACGATACCATTGAGTTTACGCTGACTATCGGAACCGCTCCTCCTCCTTTCCCGATTTATTCCGATGATTTCGAATATGTAGGCGGTGCCGACAGTTTTCCCCAATACTGGACTGTTACGGGAAACTGGAGCCGCATTACAGCCAATTCACATTCCGCAACTCACTCTTCATACAGCGGAGCTATAACAGGAGGTACAACCGTTACAACATATCTCACATTAAAAAATGCCATGGATTTATCAAAATACACAAGTGCATATATTGATTTCTGGCATTCTTTTGATTTTGATGCCGATTTTACTGCAACCGCGACAATGGAAACATCTACCAATGGCGGCACAAACTGGGTATCTGTCTGGAATTCCTCACTAAGCGGCAGTAATAAGACAATACCATGGACAAAGGATAGCGCATCAATAATTTCACTGAGTAATAATTTTAAAGTAAGATATGTCTTATCTGCCAATGCATTTTTTGTAAAGAAAGCCGACTGGTGGATTGATGACTTTGAAATAAAAGTACCAAGCGATGTTGAACCTCCTTATTTTGATAATACTACAATTTGGGTTGACACACCATACACTGGTCCTTTTATCGTAAAATCAGATGTTACCGATGATAACGGAGTTGATAGTGTTCGCCTTTATTATAAAATTAACGGAGGAAGCTGGAATCAGCTTGCAATGGCAAAGACGACAGGAAACACTTATCAGGCAACAATTCCCGCACAAGGTATAAACGATTCAATAAAATATTATCTCTGGGCAAAAGATAAATGGGCTCAGCCAAACAAAGGAACTGTGCCAGTTGGCGCCATACAAACCACCGATTATTTTAAATTTAAAATAATTTATGTTAACACTCCCGAAAAACAAAAACTTGTAAACGAAATAATTGTTTATCCTAATCCATCAAATAATTATATTGATACATATATTGATGTACTGAAAAAATCAAAACTCGAAATTTCTTTCTACGATTTAACAGGCAGAAAAATTGAAACAATTATAAACAAAGAAGTGGATTCGGGTTATTATCAATTCAGATTTAATGAAGATAATAATATTAAACCGGGTGTCTATTTTATTCATATTAGTTGCACTGATGGTTTAAACAACACATTTAAAACTGTTAAGAAAATTATAATTCTGTAATTTCAAGCAGATTTAAATTTCTCCACCCTATCAATGAAAGTGGAAAATACTATTTCAAGAAAAGACCTAAGAAAGAAATTTAAAAACACGGCATTAATTTGTCAATATTGAACAATTTGGTATTGCTTTATTGCAAAATAGTTTTTATCTTGCAGGTGAAAAATCACCAATTTTATTTTTTATTATCTAAATTTTATAAAGTATGAAAAAAATAAACTTTCTCATTTGTGTTGCATTAATATTTGCTAATGCAAATTTATTTTCCCAGAATAACATTACATCAAGCAATAAAATTACGGGCGAATTGCTGAAACAAATGCAGACTTTACAAGCAACTCAGAAGATTTCATGTGTGGTGCAGATGAAAAATGCTCTTCCGTTTGAAAGCACAAAGAGCAGTTCCGTAAAAGAAAAGATTGAAATATACCGCAAAGCTGCTGAAGAAAGCCAGAAAAAAATTCTTGAGTATCTTCATCAAATGCCTGAAGGAAAAGCCGAGATTCAGCAAAAATACTGGATAATAAACGGTTTTCATCTTATGGCAACTGCAGATGTTATTAGCGATATTGTTCAAAGAGAAGATGTAAAAGTTATTTCTGAAGATGTGATTGTATCATTGCCGCCAAACGAAACTGCTGTTGCCGATGCAACAAAGACAATCAAAAGCAGGGCGGTGGAGTGGAATATAACAAAGGTTAAAGCCGATCAGTGCTGGGATGCAGGATATACCGGAAAAGGAGTTATTATTGGAATACTTGATACAGGTGTTGATTACACACACCCGGCTCTTGTCGGTAAATGGACAGGATACTGGCATGTTTCTCAGGGATTTTCGCAATCACCAACACCATACGATGATAACAATCACGGAACACATTGCTGTGGAATAATTCTCGGAGGCGACGGCAGAGGTACATTTGCAGAAGATATAGGTGTTGCTCCTGATGCAAGATTTGTTCCCGTGAAAATTTTAAGCGGTTCCGGCTGGGGAACAGGCACACAGATTCTTGAAGGTATGCAGTACATTGCAGACCTGAAAGCTACTGTTGATGTAAAAGCAATTTCAAATTCGTGGTACAGCAGTCACGAAGCAATATATTTTTTCGATGCCGCAAAAGCAATCACCGACATAGGTATTCTTTCAATATATTGCAACGGGAATACCGGTCCAGGAACCGAAACAGTTGGTTCGCCTGCCGATTATCCAAATACAATAGGTGTTGGAAATACTGATAATACTGATGACATCAACTCTTCTTCTTCGCGTGGTCCGGCTCCCAGTAACCCTCCATATAATACCACAAGCTACTGGTTAAGGGGCGACTGGAGTTATATAAAACCAAATATTTCTGCACCGGGAACTGACATCAACTCGGCAAAACCTGGCGGTACATACTGGCAAATGACAGGAACTTCAATGGCAACACCTCATGTTTGCGGTGCTGCTGCTGTTCTTTTCCAGAAAAATTATAACCTCACACAACAGCAGGTTTATACTTTGCTTATTGACAACTCTGATCATCCGGCACAGGGCGCACCTTATCCAAACAATAACTACGGATGGGGACGACTTAATGTTTATAACTCATTACAGGCTACAACTCCAGGCGGCAGCGGAGGTCCTCATATTGCAATTGCTTCACAAAATATTGATAACGTAACTGCTGGTCAGACCGGAAATCTTACTTTAAGCGTTATTAATCTTGGCGGAACTGGAAGTAATACAACTGTTAAATTTATTTCCAACGATAATTACATAAAAGTAAATTCGGGTTCTCAGAATTTTGGAACACTTACAAATAATCAAACAGCAAACAATAATTCAACACCGTTTTCTTTCACCGCTCATGCACTCACTCCTGCTTATCATCAGGCATCGCTTTCTGTTATTCTGCATGCCGACGGGAGTCCTAATTACAACGATACAATTACTTTCAGTATTATTATAGGTACAATGCCTTCACCGGTTCCTTTTTATTCCGATGACTTCGAATACATAGGAACCGATAGTTTTCCTTTATTATGGACAACTAACAAATACTGGAGCAGGATAAATTCAAAATCTCATTCAACATCACACTGTTCCTACAGCGGAGCAGTGTTTGAAGGCAATTCATACCTTACATTTGCAAACGGTGTTGATTTATCAAAATATATGGCAATTGCAATTGACTTCTGGCACAGTTACGACATAGGTTTTTCGGGTAATGCCGGCAACCTTCATGTTGAGATTTCTGAAGACGGAGGAACTAACTGGGCGGATTTATGGTCGGATGATCTGCTCACTAATCTGCAAATACCGTGGACACATATAACTACGCCTACTATTAATTCTCAAAGTAAAAATTTTAAGATGAGATTTGATTTGAATATCGTTAATGCAACAGGTGTTACAAAAACCGACTGGTGGGTTGATGATATAGTAATTTCGGCTGTAAAAAATAATGAACCTCCATATTTTACAAATACAACTGTTTGGCCCGATACTATATTTACGGGTCCTTTCCCCGTTAATTCAGATATTACAGATGGCAACGGAGTGAAAACAACATCTTTCCATTACAGGGTGAATGGCGGCGGCTGGAATCAGATTGCATTGCCAAAACTTACAGGAAAAACTTATCAGGCAACTATTCCCGCCCAGAATCTGAATGACATTATTGATTATTATCTTTGGGCAGAAGACAGTGTGAACCCTGCAAATGCAGGAACCGCACCGATAGGAGCAATTCAGGCAACGGAATATTACACTTTTAAAATATGGAATCCTTTAAATGTTAGTACTTATAATCCCATAAACAATATATCTGTTTACCCGAACCCTGCAACATCAGAAATAACAATCAATGTAAACATTTCTCAAAAATCGGATTTGAATATTGATGTTTATGATATTACCGGAAGAAAAATCGAAACGGTTGTAAATAAAAATAATGTTTCAGGAAATCAAATTGTAAAATTCAACAATGATAAACATCTCGAACCGGGAGTTTATTATTTTAAAATAATTTGTAAAGGCAGTGAAAACAATGTTTATGAAATGATTAAGAAAGTTGTTGTTTTGTAAAAAGCCACGAATGCACGAATAAAACAATTCAATCTTTAAATCTTTTTTATGAAAAAAATAAAAATTTACGCAGCATTAATGTTTTTGGTTTTTTCAGGTTTCACAGTTTATTCACAAGAACAAAAACAAGGAACTGAAAAAATAAAACAGGAATTACTGAGGCAAATACAATCTTCAAAACCTGATGTTAAAATCTCCTGCATTGTTGAGATGAAAGCCACTTATCCGTACGAAAGTGTAAAAAGCCGTTCGGTACAAAATAAAATCGAAACTTTCAGGAACATTGCAAAAACGAGTCAGGAATCTGTTTTAACATGGCTGAGGAGTTTACCGATAGAAAAAGCCGAAGTAAAACAATTATACTGGGTGATGAACGGTTTTCATCTGTTGGCAACTGCCGACATAATAAAAACTTTGTCGGAAAGGGATGACATAAAAGTAATATATGAAGATGCGATTATTGTTGCCGATGGTGAAATTTTAAAAAACGATGCAACAAAAACAGTTCCCAGCAGGGCTGTTGAATGGAATGTATTAAAAATAGGTGCGGACAAATGCTGGGATGCAGGATATACAGGGCAGAACGTAATAATCGGAATTCTTGATACAGGCGTGGATTATACTCATCCTGCATTGTCAAGTCAATACAGCGGATACTGGCATGTTGCGGCAGGTCTGCCCCAACAGGCTACCCCATATGATGATCATGGGCACGGTACACATTGTGCGGGTTCAATTCTTGGCGGCGACGGCAGAGGTCCTTTTGCTTATGACATCGGTATTGCACCCAATGCAAAATATGTAGCTGTTAAAATATTAGATTCGCAAATGGCAGGCTCAGGCTCGGATATTAACGAAGGATTGCAGTATATTGTTGACCTGAAAGCTACCGTTGACATTAAAGCTATTTCTAATTCATGGTGCAGCAAACCTCCGAACGATAACTGGTTCACTATTTGCAACACATTCAAATCTCTCGGTATTATTGCAATTTTTGCTAACGGAAACTGGGGACCGGGACCGAGTACAGAAGCTTCTCCGGCTGATTATCCTCATACAATCGGTGTCGGAATGGTTGATATAAATGATGATATAAATGACATGTCTTCACGTGGTCCTGCTCCAAATACAAGTCCGTGGAATGACCAATCATACTGGTTTACTCCCGACTGGAATTATATAAAACCAAATATTTCGGCTCCCGGCGTGAATATTAATTCTGCCAAACCCGGTGGAACTTATCAGACAATGGGCGGAACTTCAATGGCAACACCACAAGTTTGCGGTGCTGCGGCTCTTCTTTATTCGAAAAATCCTACATTAACAACGAAACAGGTTTACGACCTTTTGATTAATAACGTTGATTTACCTCCGCAGGGCGCACCTTATCCCAACAACAACTATGGATGGGGACGGCTTAATGTGTGGAAGGCGCTTCAGCATACACCTACTGCCAATATGCCATGGGTATATATATTATCAAAAACCGTTGATGCCGTAACAGCCGGACAAACTGGAAATGCAACCGTTAATGTAAAAAATGTCGGTGGTTCAAATGCAAATAATACAACGGTAAAATTAATTTCAAATGACAATTTTGTAAAAATAAATGATGGCATAAGAAATTTCGGTTTATTAACCGTAAATCAAACTGCCGATAATGTTTCCAATCCCTTTACTTTTACGGCACATTCGCTGACTCCTGCCGGACATGTTGCAAACATGATGCTTGTAACCCATGCAGATGGAAGTCCTGCAAATTATGATGATACCATAAGATTTACAATTACTATAGGAACAGCTCCTAATCCCGTTCCTGTCTTTTCCGACGATTTTGAATATGTAGGCGGAGCAGACAGTTTCCCTCAATACTGGACCGCAACGGGAAACTGGAGTCGCATTACCAGCAAATCACATTCTGCAACTCATTCGGCATACAGTGGTGCATCAAAGGATGGAGATGCAATTCTTACACTTAAAAATGCAGTTGACTTATCGAAATATCCACAGGTATTTATAAAATTCTGGAATTCTTATGATTTTATAACGGAACAAATGGTAACTGTGGGATTTGAAAAATCCACAAACGGAGGTTCAAATTGGGAGCCATTGTGGGACCCGGGTTTAACAAGTACCAATCTTCAGGCACCATGGGCAGAGGTAACCAAAACAGTTTCACAGCCGGGAAACAGTTTTAAAGTAAGATGTAAAATAAATATCGGCAATTCTCTTTTTGTAACCAAAGCCGATTTGTGGATTGATGATTTTTCAATCAACATACCAAAAGATAATGAACCACCTTATTTCACAAATACTACTGTTTGGCATGACACTCTGTATACAGGTCCTTTTTTAGTAAAATCAGATATTACTGATGCAAGTACTTTGAATAATACATATCTTTATTACAGGGTAAACGGCGCCAGCTGGAATCAGCTTGCATTGCCAAAGCAAAGCGGAAACACTTATCAGGCAACAATTCCATCACAAAGCTTAAACGACAGCATTGAATATTATTTATGGGCGGATGATAAATGGACTCCTGCAAATGCAGGAACTGACCCGGTAAGCGCAATACAGTCAACCGAATATTTTAAATTCAAAATTACAAATGCTACTTCGGTTAACAACGGTAAACTTGTTGATGATTTTATAATTTATCCTATTCCGTCAAATTCTTATGTTGAAGTATATGCAAATGTTTTACGAAAATCAAAACTTGAAATTTCAGTTTTTGATATTGCAGGAAGAAAAATTGAAACGGTAATTGAAAATAATGTAAATCCGGGTTATTATCAGTACAGGTGGAACGAAGATGGCAAAGTGAAATCAGGTGTTTATTTTATAAATATAAAATGCTCTGATAATAATACTACTTTTAACTCAATAAAGAAGGTTGTAATATTATAAATGTGAGAAAAGATTTAAATTACATTTATTTCCAGTTCTAAACTTATTTTGAATTTTTCAAATACTGTTTTTTGAATTTTTTTAGCAAGTTCGAGTATTTCGCTTCCCTTGGCATTTCCGTAATTAACCAGCACGAGGGCTTGTTCTTTATGAACGCCCGCATCGCCGATTCTAATTCCTTTTAACCCTGCCTGCTCAATCAGCCATCCTGCAAAAATTTTTATTTTGTTGTCTTTTGCCTCAAAATAAGGAATCCCCGGATATTTCATTTGCAAATAGCTAAAGGTGTTTTTATCAACGAAAGGATTTTTGAAAAAACTTCCTCCGTTTCCTATTTCTTCAGGATTGGGAAGTCTGCGTTTACGGATATTACAAACCGCTTTTGATATTGTAAAAATATCGGGTTCTTTTACTTTCATTGATTCCAGTTCCTTTTCAATACTTCCGTATTTCGTAAATAACAAATGATTATTTCTCGTAAGTTTGAATGCAACCGAAATTATTATGAATTTATTTTTCAGTTCACTTTTAAAAATACTGTCCCTGTACCCGAATTTACATTTTGCCTTTGAAAATCTTTTTGTTTCGTGCGTTTCGATATTTACTGCATTAATTTCATGAAGAGTATCTTTAATCTCAACTCCATAAGCGCCTATATTCTGAACTGCACCACTTCCGACATTTCCATAAATCAAAGATAAATTTTCAATTCCTCCATATTTTTTTTCAAGACAATAATTTACAAAATCGCTCCACACCTCTCCGGCTGCTGCTTTTATAAAAATAAAATCTTTTTCTTTTCTGAGAATATCAATTCCTTTATTATTAATTTTTATTACAATACCGTCAAAATCTTTAGTAAACAAAATATTGCTACCGGCTCCAAGTATTAATTTCGGGATTTTCTTGAATTTTTCGGTTTTCAAAAATTCCATTATCTCATCAACAGAATTGAGTTCAACAAAATATCTTGCCGAAACATCAATACCGAAAGTATTGTATTTCTTTAAAGAAAATTTTTCTTTAACTTCCATTCTGGTTTTAATTATATGAGAATCTTAAAGATATGAATATTTCTTGAGTATTGCAACTTATTAATACATTATTTTACCTTCCTTGCTTTGCCATTCTTTAAATGCCATCAAAGCTTTGTCTCGAAACAACTGATGCATTTGTATTTTTTTTTCTGATAAAGGTTTTGCAAATTCGTTATAAATAAATTTATCGTTAAAGCCATTATCTTCAGCATCTTCTTTAGAGGCAGCATAATGTATTTTTTTTATTCCCGCCCAGTATATTGCCGCAAGACACATCGGACAGGGTTCACAACTCGCATAAATCTCACATCCTTTTAAATTGAAATTTTTTAACTTTTTTGATGCTTTTCGTATTGCAATTATTTCCGCATGTGCGGTAGGGTCATTAGTTGATGTTACAATGTTTGTTGCTTTTGCAATAACATTATTATCTTTCACAATTACTGCACCAAATGGACCTCCTTTGCCTTTTTTTACATTCTCAACTGATAATTTTATCGCTTTTTTTATGAATTTATTTTCGGGTTTATTCATTAGTTACATTTTTATTTTCAAGCATTTTCCTTCCGAATTCCTTGCCAAATTCAATGCATTTAATTTTATTTTCATCATTTGGTCTGAATTTAATTGTCAATGGTTCCAGTTCAACTTTAAATTTTAAATTTCTAAGATTTGCGTCAATAATTTTTGGTGCTTCGCCGCTCCATCCATAGGAACCGAAACTCCCTGCAAGCTTTCCTCTGTCTCTCAGCGGATTTATTAAAGCCAGAAAATTATAAATCTGCATCAATGTATTTTGATTTATTGTCGGCGAACCAATCAGCAAACCTTTGCATTGTTCGATTTTTGAATTCAAAATCGGTAATTCGGTTTTTTCTATATCCAGGACTTCAACATCAAAACCCTCAATTTGATTGACTCCTTCGGCCACCGCTTTTGCTATTTCACCCGTGAAACCATAAGCAGAAACATAAACAATCAGAATTTTTTCCACTTCGGGGTTTATTGTTTCCATGTATTTTCTGGCATATTCTTCCGATAAATCGACATATTTTTTCCATTTGCCGCGTAGAATTGGTCCGTGACCTGTGCAGATTGCATCAATTTCAAGTGGTCTTATTTTTTCAATTGCTTTCAGCATGAATTTGCTGAAAGGACGAAGTATTACGTCAAAATAATATTTAAAAGCATCGTCATAATCAGGTACCATATCGTCGAACATTGCTTCATTGCAATAGTGCGCACCGAATGAATCGCAGGTGAATAAAATTTTATCTTCTTCAAGATATGAATAAATTGTATCAGGCCAGTGCAGATTGGGAGCTCCAATAATTTTTATTTTTTTATTTCCCAGATCAAGAACATCTCCTTCTTTAACAACTACATTCGGAATTTCATGTCCGATGATTTCAGTCAGGTTTCTGACGGCATTATTGCTTCCAACGACTTTAGCATTCGGTGCAATATTCATCAAATGTTTTACACTACCCGAATGATCGGGTTCAGTATGATTAACAATAATATATTCGATTTCTTCCGGCTTAACAACACTTCTCACTTTTTCCAGATATTCATCTGCAAATTTTTCTTTAACAGTTTCGACAATTGTTTTTTTATCGGCATTGATGAAATACGAATTATACGTGGTGCCGTATTTGGTTTCCATTACTATATCAAAAGTTCTGATGTCATGGTCCAACGCGCCAATCCACTTTACGTCTTTTGTTATTTCTAAAATTTTATTATCCATTTCAAAAAAATATTTTTACTTACGACTCTTTTTTTATCCACTCAATTTCTTTTATTATTCCTTCTTCCAGTTTTGTTTCGGGATTATAATTTAATTTCAGTTTTGATTTTGTAATGTCGGCAAAAGTTATCGGCACATCTGCTTTCGACATTTCGGTGTGTTTTATTTTTGCTTTTATCCCAAGATTATCTTCAATTATTTTAACCAGATCATTTAATTTAACAGGTGAAGAATTCCCAAGATTAAAAATTCCACAATCTTCGGCCTTATATTCAATAGAATTCATTATTCCGTTTATAATATCGTCAATATAGGTATAATCCCTTGCGGTTTCTCCATTGCCGTATAAAACGATTTCTTCATTTTTCAATATTTTTTCAATAAATTTTCTTATTGCAAGGTCGGGACGCTGACGAGGACCAAAAACTGTAAAAAACCTCAATATGCTTGTTTTTATATCATACATATTGGTATAAACACGGCAAATGGCTTCGGCAGCTATTTTAGTTGCAGAATACGGAGAAGCAGGGTTTATCAAGGCATCCTCTTCGGAAAAGGGAACCTTTTTGTTTGTTCCATAAACGGAACTTGAAGAAGCAAAAATAAATTTATCGGGAATTTGATTTTTTATTGCATGAAGAACATTCATCGTTCCCAGTACATTCGTTTGATAATATTCATCAATATTGCTTATTGAAGGTAGAACCCCAGCCCTTGCAGCCAGATGAACGACAACATCAGGTTTTGTATTTTGAAAAACTTTTAAAATAAATTCTTTATTGCTTATATCACCTTCCGCTAAAATAAAATTTGATTTTCCGAGATGAGATGCAATGTTGTTTCTTTTTTCCTGCGGATTATAAAAATTGCTGAAATTATCAACGCAAACAATTTTATGGCTTTCATCAGTCAGAAGCCTGTCAATTAAATGACTTCCGATAAAGCCTGCTCCTCCTGTTATCAAATATGTTTTCAAATTCCTGGATTTTACTGCAAAGATAATGTTTATACAAATAAATATTCAGAAAATATGAAATAAAATAAATTGCCACAGATTCACAGATTAAAAAATTACTGTTTTATAAATCTGTGAATCTGTGGCCGATTTTTAATCTAAAATTTTTGGGATTAATGAATATACCCAAGAGAAAATGCGTTTTTGCCATTTTGTGCAATTTTGTTCATTGCTTCCTGATTTTCCATTATATCGCCTCCGTAGTAATTCCAATCAAAAATATAAACACCTTCAAACCATTTTTCAACATTCATTATTATCTGAATTTCTTTAGTTTGATTTTTTGAAATTGAAAATGAAGAGTTAGGTATGCTAACCTTGAAATAATTTTGAATAAATGTAGTGTTGCCTCCTGTAGTATCTTTTCCGATTCCAAGGTGGCATCTGAAATTCTGAATATTCAGAGATGCATCTTTCCATTTTCCATTGAGCATCATATAATGGTAGCCGCCGCCAAGTATTTCAGGCCAAGCCATGTTTGATTCGGGAGGATTAACAAACATAAACGACTTGTTTTTTTCCTGTGTTATGCCGAAAACAAAATTTATCGAATCGTAATCTCCGGCAGGAATATCATCGTACACATTCCATGTTAAAGTTGAGGAAATATCAATATCAACGTAAAATATTTCCACCCAATCGTTAATTATTTTTTTTGTTCCGTCATTTTTATAAAGTGTAAGTTCTGAAATAAAATATTTTAATTCATCCACCTCATAAGTATTTGCAGCAGCATTAACATATTTTAATGTGTCTTTCTCCATCAGCTGTCCGTTAATGTAATGAGCAAATTTTAAAACTATCTTTCCGTTTTCAGGAGTAGGAATTGGTTTTTCTTTATGGCAGGAAGCATAAATAAATAATAATAAAATCAGAGAAATTAAAATCGGTTTATCTGCTTTTATTATCATGATTATTTTTCTTGCCACTAAGACACAAGGACACAAAGGTACACAAAGTTTTCTTTGTGATACTTGGAGTCTTCGTGTCTTTGTGGCATTTTTGTTTTATGACTATATAATTGAACTTATAAAAAAATATCTATTTCTAAATGTTTATTAAAAGGTTTGCAAAAACAACTCTTCCTGGTTCAAATAATCTATATGTACTTCCTACAATTCGCCTGTTCAAATGCTCGTAATATGCCATATTGAAAATATTATTTACACCGGCAGAAAGATTAATATTTTTATTGCATTTATAGATTAAAACAAAATTTGCAAGCACAAAACATGGAGTTCTTCTTTCGTAATATGCTTTTGAAACATAGTCCTGCTCTGCAATCACGCGCATACCTGCTTTTGGAATAAGTTTATTTTTAAATAATTTATATGAAATATTTATTGTTGATTCAAGCGGAGGAATTTCAGGCAGCGCATCTTTTTCCAAAGTAGTTTTGCTGATTACCTGGGTTCCCGAATAATTATATCTCACAACTTCTTTCATTGCTGCAATCGTTCTGTATGCAGTTAATTCCACACCAAATTTGCAGGAATCGGGAGAGTTATAACCGAATTCAAAACCTTTAAAAACCGCAAAATCAGCATTTGTAAATTGCTTTACTCCAATTGCTGTCATTGTTTGTATCGGTGCAACAGACGGTGCAAGAATAGTTCCCGTAATATAATTCTGAATATAAGAACAGAAAATATTGAAATATGCACTACCTACTTTATTAGATTTATACTTCAACGTAAAATCAGCTTCATTATTTGTTTCAGGCTTTAACTGCGGGTTTCCGAGATAATCATAATTGTCGTAACCAACAGTCAGGAACTTGATATATCTTTCGAGCATGTTCGGACTTCTTGTTCCCCTGCCGATAGCTATTCCTGCAATCAGGTTTTCTGTTATTTCTTTATTCACGCATAAATTCATGCTGAAATTGAAATAACCGGATTTTGTATCACCGAAATAAACATTGCCTGATTTTATAATATTTAAAGTATCATCGGAATTTGCCATGTTATAATCGCATCGCACTGCCATAACGAAATAAGTACTTTTGTATTCGCTGTATATTCCGTAATTCTGAATAACCGCATTATTCCAAAGATTCATTATCGTCTGGTTATCCATCATACTATTTATCATTCTCATTGTTCTTTCACCGTCTTTCCTTATATTTTCATAGTTCACACCCAGAGCCATATTGTTTTTTCCGGCTTTGAAATTCAATTCCCCTCTTCCACCCGTATTTATTGCATTAACATCGGCATACATTCTCATAATTGACGAATATGGCGAAACAATGGAATTAAAATTCCGCCTTTCACTGTTATCCATTATATGTGTAACATTGGAATTATAAATTTTAAATTCTGCTGAATTTATTTTATCAGACACATCTTTAATATTGTAATCTATTGCCATTATTCTTGTATTATCTTCGAGTTCATCCATCGGCAATGCAGGATACATCATTTCCATAGAATGAATTTCTTTGTATGTAAGGATAATATTCTGATTTGATTTTGGAGCAATGCCAACTTTAGCTGAATAATTATATTTGCTGAATGAAGAATTTACAGTATCTCCGTTACCATCTTTGTAATTACCATAATTTCTGAAGCCACCGGTTATGTGGTAAAATATTTTTTTTCCGCCGCCGTATAAACTCAATTGTTCCCTGTATCCATTCCAGTTGCTTTCATAACCGGTAAATAACTTAACATGGATTTGATTTTTATCAAATGGCCGTGGTTTCTCGCTAATAAGATTAACAACACCTCCCATTGCAGGTCCGTATTTTAAAGCAAAAGGTCCTTTTATGATTTCTATTTTTTCAATTTCTTCGGCTTCGATGCGCGATGTAGTCGGGTCCATCCTGTTGGGACAGCCGCCTTCAATTTTTATTCCGTCATCAATCTGAGTATTGATTTGATTTGCTCTGAATCCCCTTACAATAGGGTCGATTGATGTTCCGCCTTTTCTCACTCCCGACACATTAGGAACAGAACGAAGATAATCACCCATGTCGCGTATAGCAATATTTTTTAGTTCCTCGTTTTTGATTTCATTCTTTATAAAAGAAACGTTCTTGTCTTTTATTTCAACTTGGTTAAGATTCACAGTGTCCTTGATGGATTGTGAAAAGATACAAATCGGAATAAATGATAAAATAATTGAGATTATTGTATTTTTCATGGAATAAAATTTATAAAATTTGCAAAATTAATTTTTGGGGTTTCCTTTTTAAGAAATTATTAATTATTCACTATTAATTATTAATTTTTACAAGCTCTTCATAATTTCCTCAACAATATTTTCAACAGTAATACTTTCGGCTTCGGCTTTGTAGTTGCGGATTATGCGATGTCTTAGAATAGGTAACGAAACCGCTTTCACATCTTCAATATCGGGAGAATATTTTCCGTTAATTATTGCGTGACACTTTGCCCCTATAATTAAATATTGCGAAGCTCGCGGTCCTGCACCCCATGATACATACTCATTTGAAATCTGATGAGCAATTTCTTTTCCCGGTCGTGTTTTATGTGCAAGCTTCACCGCATATTCTACAATGTTATCATTTACCGGAATCTTTCTTACAAGACTCTGAAAATATAATATTTCTTCTGCATTAAGAACTTTATTCAGCGATGCTTCGTAATCCGATGTAGTTTGATTTACAATTTGCTTTTCCTGAGTTAACGTTGGATAGTCGAGCCATACATTGAACATAAACCTATCGAGTTGTGCTTCGGGCAAAGGATATGTTCCTTCCTGCTCAATCGGATTTTGTGTTGCAAGAACGAAAAAAGGCTTGTCGAGTTGAAAGGTTGTTCCTGCGGCAGTAATTGCTCTTTCCTGCATTGCTTCGAGCAAAGCCGATTGCGTTTTTGGCGGAGTTCGGTTTATTTCATCGGCAAGGATGATATTCGCAAATAAAGGACCTTTCACAAAGCGGAATTTTCTGTTTTCGTCAAGAATTTCTGTTCCTATTATATCTGAAGGCATAAGGTCGGGAGTAAACTGAATTCTGCTGAAGTTCAATCCCAAGACTTTTGAAATCGTATTAACGAGTAATGTTTTTGCAAGTCCCGGCACACCTACCAACAAACAATGTCCGTTCCCGAAAATTGAAATCAAAACACTTTTCACGATTTCGTCCTGCCCTACTATTACTTTTGCAATTTCGTTTCTCAGCTCTTTAAATTTTACATTAAAAGCATCTACTGCTTCCACATCGGATTTGTAGTTCATAATTTTCTTTTTTTGCCTCACCCCCTCCCCCTCTCCAATTTGGAGAGGGGTGTCCGAGTTCATCGAGGACGGGGTGAGGTCATAAACATTCAGATATTTTTTTAATTACTTTATTAATATTTTTTTCAACTTCCTCATTCTTAAACCGCAATATTTTCAATCCATGTTTTTTTAAAATTCTTTCCCTTTCAATATCGTATTCTTTATTTTCTTTGATGTTATGAATTCCGCCATCTATTTCAATAACCAACTTTTTTTGAGGACAGTAAAAATCAGCAATAAATGTATCTATAGGATGCTGCCTTCTGAATTTTTGATTTTTAATTCTTCTGTTTCGTATTACTTTCCACACAATCATTTCAGCTTTTGTAGAACTCTTTCTTAAATCATTTGCCAATTCAAATATCTTCGGTTTTGCTTCGAAAAACATGGGATATTCTATGACTTTATTGACCTTCATTATTCACTATTAATTATTCACTAACTACAGTTCCTTCCTCATTCTCGCAACCGGAATATTAAGCTGCTCACGGTATTTTGCAACTGTTCTTCGTGCAATGTTATAACCTTTTTCTTTTAAAATAGTTGTTAATTTATCATCTGTCAATGGTTTTTTCTTGCTTTCAACTTCTATGCAATCCCTTAAAATCTTTTTCACTTCTTTTGTAGAAACATCTTCGCCGCTGTCGGTATGCAACGATTCGGAAAATAAATTTTTAAGAAATATAGTTCCGAAATTTGTTTGTACATATTTACTGTTCACAACCCGTGAAATTGTTGAAATATCATAATTTACAATATCTGCAATGTCTTTTAAAACCATTGGTTTCAGTTTTGTTTCATCGCCATCAATAAAATATTCATGCTGATAATTCATTATTGCTTCCATTGTATTGCAAAGAGTATTTTGTCGCTGTTTTACTGCATCTATGAACCATTTCGCAGCTTCAATTTTTTGTTTTACAAACATTAAAGTTTCTTTCGCTTTTTCGCTGTTTTTGTTTTTTGTATTATTATATTCATTTGCCATATCGGTATAAGCTCTGCTCAACCGGAGTTCGGGCGCATTTTTAGAATTCAATGTAAGTTCAAGTTTTCCGTTATTGTTAAAAATGGAAAAGTCGGGAATAACATATTGTATGGTTTTCTGGCTGTCAAAAGAATCTCCGGGTTTAGGACTTAGTTTTAATATTTCATTTATAGATTCCTTAAGTTCTTCGTCGGTGATGTCAAGTTTCTTTACTATTTTTTCGTAATGTTTTTTTGTAAATTCCTCAAAACATTTTTTGATTATCTGAATTGCAGTTTTTGTTTTTTTAGTTCTTTCTTCTTTTCTTTCGAGTTGAATCAGCAAGCATTCCTGGAGGTTCCTTGCTCCCACTCCCGAAGGTTCAAAATCATTAATGATTCTCAACAATTCTTCAAGTTCTTTTACGTTAGTTGTAATATTTTGTGAGAATGCAAGGTCGTTGACTATTGCAGAAAGTTCGCGCTGAAGGTAACCGCTGTCGTCAATATTGCCGATAATTGTTTCGGCAATTAAATGTTTTCGTTCGTCAAGATTTCTCAGTCCAAGCTGACTTAAAAGATTTTCCTGAAAACTTATAGCGGAAGCAAATGGAGTTTCTTTCTTTTCATCATCGGCGGAAACATTGCTTACTGATGTTTTATAATTCGGAATTTCGTCTTCATCAACATAATCGGACAGGTTAAATTCATCTTTTTCGGCTTCAGTATTTTCTTCAGGTGCATTTTCTTCGCCTTCCAGATCCGAGAATTCATCAGTGTCACTTTGTTCTTCTTTTTCTTCTTCCCCTTCTTCAAGCGCAGGATTTTCTTCAATTTCCTGTTTTATTCTCTGCTCAAGCGATATTGTAGGAATCTGAAGCAGTTTCATGAGCTGAATCTGCTGAGGAGATAATTTTTGTAATAATTTTTGTTGTAATCTCTGATTTAACATTCTTATCAATACTTTTTTTACAAAATTTCCTGCTAAAATACCACATAATTAAATAAAAACCAACATTCTTTGTTCAAAAAAAATGTATTATATTTTTTGGAAATAATAATAAAATTTACTAATGAATTTCTCAGAACTCAGCATTCTTAGGGGTGCGGGGAAATGGAATAACGTCACGAATATTTGCCATTCCTGTAACAAATAAAATTAATCTTTCAAATCCCAGCCCGAAACCGCTGTGTGGTGCTGTTCCGAATTTGCGGGTTTCGAGGTACCACCATAGGTCTTTTGCGGGAAGATTTAACTCTTCTATTCTTTTTGAAAGTTTGTCAAAATTTTCTTCTCTTTGCGAACCTCCGATAATTTCACCAATTCTTGGAAACAAAACATCCATTGCCCTTACTGTTTTTCCGTCATCATTTTGTTTCATGTAAAATGCCTTAATTTCTTTGGGGTAATTCGTTAAAATAACAGGTTTCTGAAAATATTTTTCCACAAGAAATCTTTCATGTTCTGCCTGTAAGTCGCAGCCCCAGCTAACAGGAAATTCAAACTTTTGCCCCGATTTTTCAAGAATATCAATAGCTTCGGTATATGTCAGTCTTTCAAACTTATTGTTTATTATTGACTTTATTCTTTCAATTAATTCGCTGTCATAAGTTTTTTGTAAAAATTCAAGGTCATCATAACAATTTTCTATAGCGTAATTCATCAAATATTTCAGCATTTCTTCAGCTAAGTCCATATTATCGGTGATGTCATAAAATGCCATTTCGGGTTCAATCATCCAGAATTCAGCAAGGTGGCGCGGAGTATTTGAATTTTCAGCCCTGAACGTTGGTCCGAAAGTATAAATTTCACCAATGGCAAGAGCTGCAAGCTCACCTTCGAGTTGCCCTGATACCGTGAGATTTGTCTGCTTTCCAAAAAAATCTTCATTATAATTTACGGTTCCATCGGAATTTTTGGGTGGATTAACTGCATCGAGAGTTGTAACCCTGAACATTGAACCCGCGCCCTCACAATCGGAACCAGTGATAATGGGAGCATGCAGATAATAAAAACCTTTATCATTAAAAAATTTATGAATAGCAAATGCCATTGCATGACGAAGACGTAATATTGCTCCGAAAGTATTTGTTCTCGGACGTAAATGTGCTATTTCACGAAGAAATTCAAGTGTGTGTCCTTTTTTCTGCAATGGATAAATTTCAGCATCGGCAGTTCCATAAACTTCAATTTTCTTTGCCTGAATTTCCACGCTCTGTCCTTGTCCCTGCGAATTCACAAGTGTTCCCTCAACACAAATACATGAACCAGTAGTAATCTGTTTTAATATTTCTTCATCGAAATTAGCAACTTCGGCTACAATCTGAATGCTATGTATAATTGAACCATCGTTCAATGCAATAAAAGCAATATTTTTATTTCCTCTTTTTGTTCTAACCCAGCCTTCAACTTTTACGTCATTACCAATGCCAACAACTTCGGGAGTTTTCAGCAATACTTTTATTTTTGTTTTTGCTATCATATGAAATTATTTATAATTGCAAAGTTATAACTTTTTAAAAAAATCTATAATTTTTCTTTATACTCTTATTATTTGTTACTTTTTTATAAGTGTTGTTCGGTAAAAATAATTTAATGAATATTACGATGTTTTTTTAATGTGGTAATATAATATCGCCGACTACGGGGCTCATTTTTCTGATTTTTTTTATTTCTACCAAAATGTCGTCTCTAACGAGGCTGAATAAAAGTACCGTAGATACGATATTATGGTAGAATAAACAAATTCAAATTTATTAAAGTGCCGTAAGCACGAAATTAAAATACAAACAAAACTTAATCGGACAATAATGCTTTTTTATTTGTTCAAAAAAGTACTAATTTTGAAAATCCTAAATATTTATTGTAAACCATTAAATTAATATACCATGTCATTTCCCATAACCAGGTTAAGAAGATTAAGGAAAAATCCTATTTTAAGAAATATGATTTCAGAAACAACCATCAGTGTTGATGATTTGATAATGCCATTGTTTGTTTGTCCGGGTAAAAAAGTAAATAATCCAATTTCTTCAATGCCCGGAAACTCCCAATTGTCAGTTGATTTGCTCGTCGAAGAATGTAAAAAAATAGTTGATACAGGAGTAAAATCGGTTTTGCTTTTCGGTATTCCCGAAACAAAAGATGAGCACGGACTTGTTGCCTGCGGCGAAAACGGAATTGTTCAGCAGGCAATCCGTGCAATAAAAGAAGAATTGAAAAATAATCTGCTGATTGTTGCCGATGTTTGCAACTGTGAATACACCACACACGGACACTGCGGCACAATAGTTGACGGCGACGTGGATAATGATTTAACGATCGAAACACTTTCCAAACAATCATTGTCGCTCACCAAAGCAGGAGCAGATATAATTGCTCCCAGCGATATGATGGACGGCAGAGTAAAAGCAATAAGAACCATTCTTGATGAAAACGGACTTTACAATACACCTATTTTATCATACGCAGCGAAGTATGCTTCCGGATTTTACGGACCTTTCAGGGAAGCTGCTGAGTCGGCACCAAAGTTCGGCGACCGCCGCAGTTACCAGATGAATCCTTCAAATTCAAACGAAGCAATGCGCGAAATACAACTCGACATAGAAGAAGGTGCAGATATTATTATGGTGAAACCCGCATTGAGTTATCTCGATGTTATCCGCAGGGCAAAAGATACTTTCAACATTCCGATTGCTGCTTACAATGTAAGCGGTGAATTTTCGATGGTTAAGGCTGCCGCCGCTAATGGTTGGATTGATGAAGAAAGAATAATGATGGAAATAATGACTTCAATAAAAAGAGCCGGCGCCAACATTATAATCACTTACTTTGCAAAGGAAGTTGCTGCTGTTTTGAATAAGTAGTAAATAAAATAAAGATTTAATATAAATGACCACCGAAAAAAGCAATTCAGAATATTTAAAAGCATGCGGATTAATTCCAGGCGGAGTTAACTCTCCGGTGAGAGCATTTAAAAGTGTTGGCGGAAACCCTATATTTATCAGTCGTGCCAAAGGGTCAAAAATAACGGATATTGACGGAAACAATTACATTGACTATGTAAGTTCATGGGGACCTTTACTTTTAGGTCATGCACACGAAAGCATCGTTGAAGCAATAAAAAAAGCTTCAGAAAAAGGAACAAGTTACGGTGCACCTACAATTGCGGAAAATGAAATGGCAGAACTTATAATTCAAATGGTTCCTTCAATAGAAATGGTGCGAATGGTGAGTTCGGGAACAGAAGCAACAATGAGTGCGATAAGACTTGCAAGAGGCTTTACAGGAAAAAATAAAATAATAAAATTTGCAGGTTGCTATCACGGTCATGGCGACAGTTTTTTGATTAAAGCCGGTTCGGGAGCTGTTACTCTCGGTTTACCCGATAGTCCCGGAGTTACCGAAGGAACTGCAAAAGATACGTTGATTGCAGAATACAACAATATTTTTTCTGTTGAAAAACTATTTAATGAACAAGGAAATAATATTGCTGCAGTAATTGTTGAACCTGCTGCAGGCAACATTGGTGTTGTTTTACCAAAAAATAATTTTCTTGAAGAATTAAGAAAAATTACTAAAAAATATAATTCATTATTGATCTTTGATGAAGTCATAACGGGCTTCAGAATTGCAAAAGGCGGGGCACAGGAATATTATAAAGTAATTCCTGATATTACAACGCTAGGAAAAATTATCGGTGGTGGTTTACCTGTTGGCGCTTATGGTGGCAAAAAAGAAATAATGGAAAAACTTGCACCTGTAGGTCCTATTTACCAGGCAGGAACATTGTCGGGAAATCCTTTGGCTATGGCTGCAGGAATTGCAATGCTGAAATTCATAAAAGAAAATCCGAATATTTACAACGATTTGGAAATTAAAACTTCAAAACTTGTAAACGGTTTAAAAAATAATCTGGAGAAAACCGGTGTGAAAGGAATCATAAACAGAATCGGTTCAATGTTCACTTTGTTTTTTAATGATTCGGGAAAAATCGAATTCTTTGATGATGTCATGAAATCCGATAAGGAGAAATATGCAAAATATTTTAAACTTTCACTCGAAACAGGAATATATTTAGCACCTTCACAATTCGAAGCTGCATTTGTTTCATATGCTCACAGCGATGAAGATATTGAAAAAACAATCGAAGCAAGTTATAATACATTAAGTAAATTAAATTAATACTTTGCGTTCTTTGCGGGATTTTTTTTGCGGCCTTTGCGTGAAATTTTATTTTTTATTTCTCGCAAAGAACGCTAAGGTCAAACGCAAAGCACGCAAAGTTAAATCAATTCCAAATGCAAAATTCAATTTTACTCGATACGATAAAAGGAATAAAAAGAGAACGCCCGCCGGTTTGGTTTATGCGGCAGGCAGGAAGAGTTCTTCCTTCATATAGTAAACTAAGAGAAAAATATAGTTTCAGGGAATTAATGCTGAATCCCGAACTGGCAGCACAAGTAACATTGCTTCCCGTGAACGATTTGGGAGTTGATGCTGCAATTCTATTTTCCGACATTCTTGTTATTCCCGAAGCACTGGGAATGAAAATAAACTTCACTGACAAAGGTCCTGTTTTCGAAACTCCTTTGTCTGATGCCCGAAATCAAATTCCATATTTGAATTCTGATTCATCAAAACTTGAACATATTTATAAAACAATTGACATAATCAGGAAACAAAAAACCGCAAACATTCCGCTCATAGGATTTTGCGGCGCTCCGTTTACAACTTTTTGTTATATGGTTCAAGGAAACAGCGCAAATCACAATTTCTCCGAAGCCATAAAATTGTTTTATAACGACAGGGAAACAGCATTAAAACTTCTCGAAATAATTACGGAACTATCAATAGAATATGCCGTTTCTCAGGCAAAACACAGGATCGATATATTTCAGCTTTTTGAAACTCATGCCGGACTTTTACCTTCCGATTTATATATTGAATTGATTCTCCCTTTTGTCAAAAGAATAACTTCGGCGGTAAAAGCAAAAGAAGTTCCTGTAATATTTTTTCCGAAAGGATTGGGACATGCGATTTCGCGACTTAATCCCGACATTGCCGATATCGTTAGCATTGACTGGCAATTTTCAATTGTCGAAGCCTGGGAAATTATCGACAGCAAAATAGGATTGCAGGGAAACCTCGACCCGCGCATTCTTTCGGTTGACAATAAAGAAATAATTACAAAAGAACTTGAAAAATTTGTTCCCTTCGGAAGAAATGAATATAAATGGATTTTCAACACAGGTCACGGCTTACTGCCTGATAATATTTTTGAAAATGTAAAGTTTGTTGTTGACTGGATAAAGAGCGCAAATTGGTACAGAAGTTGATTTTTTTAAAATGAAAATTACAAAAGATTTTCTCGAAAAATACAATAAACCCGGACCGCGATATACGAGTTATCCGCCTGCAACGTCATTTACCGCTTCATTTGAAAAAGATGATTACATAAAATATTTAATAAATTCGAATAATCAGAAACCCGAAAATATTTCATTTTATATTCATATTCCTTTTTGTCCGCAACGTTGTTTTTTTTGCGGATGTAACACAACTGCGCTTGAAACCAATGAAAAAATAAAAAAATACATTGAATGTTTAATTAAAGAAATCGAAAATGTTACTGAACACATTGATAAAAAAAGAAAAGTAACACAAATTCATTTTGGCGGCGGCACTCCCAATTCGGTTGAATTTAAATTTTTAAAAAATATTATTGAAAAAATCAAATCAATTTACACTTTAAGTTCAAACTGCGAAATAGCCATAGAATGTAACCCCGCATATCTCGAATTAAATGATATTGACGACCTGGCAAAAATGGGGTTTAACAGGATAAGTTTCGGAATACAGGATTTCAATGCTGAAGTTTTAAGTGCAGTAAACCGCAAACCTTCAAAATATCCTGTTGAACAGATTATTGAAAGAACGCGAAAAAATAATTTCAAGGGAATAAATATTGATTTAATTTATGGACTACCACTGCAAACACCAGAGAGTTTTGAAAATACAATTAAAAAAACAATAGGAATTTATCCCAACAGAATAGTAACATTTTCATACGCTCATGTTCCGTGGTTTAACGAAGAACAGAAAAAGCTTGAAAAATATAAACTTCCGTTGCCCGAAGAAAAATTATCAATGCTGGCAACTGCATTAAACTTGCTTACAGAGAACGGATATGAATTTATCGGGATGGATCATTATGCCAAATCAACCGATGAACTTGCAATTGCAAAAAAAGAAAAAAAACTTCACCGTAATTTCCAGGGATATTGCACAAAAGAAACCACAGGGCAGGTTCTGGCTTTTGGTGCTTCGGCGATAAGTCAACTTGCCGGTGCTTATTCGCAGAATTTTAAAAATCCCGATAAATATATTTCTCTTATTGAAAATACTGGCTTTGCAACCGAAAGAGGGTACACTCTAACAAATGATGATAAAATAAGAAGAGAAATTATAAATGAAATTATGTGCAATGGATACATTGATTTCACTGAAATTGCGAAATGTTTAAATTTTTCCGTTTACGAAGTAAAAAATGCAGTTGACTTTTCTTCAGATAAATTTAAAGAATTTGAAAACGACAAATTGTTAACTATAAAAGGAGATTTTATTCAGGTGAGTGAAACAGGAATGCTCGTTGTAAGAAATATTGCAATGGCATTCGACCCGCTTTTGAAAATCGAAGACAACAAATATTCAAAAACCGTATGATAGGAATACTACTTGTAAATATGGGTTCCCCGTCATCTCAGAAAGAAATGAGAAAATTTTTATTCAACATGTTTTCTGATTTCGCAATACTTCCTTTGCCTGAGTTCTCAAGAAAAACGGTTGCTTTCTTAATAAGCATAACGAGATACAAAAAGTCGTGGCAGAAGTATGAAAAAATAGGCGGTTCACCAATGAAAATTTCCTCAAATAATATTGAAATAAAACTGCAAGGTGAACTCGGAAATGAATTTCCCGTATTTACTTGTTCTTCGTACTTGTCGCCTAGGATTAAAGAAGGATTTGAATATTTTAAAAACTATGGAATTAACAAAATCAAAATAATTCCGCTCTATCCTCATTCATGTTTTTCGACAACCGGAAGTGTAAAAACCGAAATAAAAAACATTAAAATATTTTATGAAAATACTACTTTTGAAATAGCTGATGAATTTTATAAGAACAAATATTTTATTTTTTTCTGGAAATTTTTAATTGAAGAAACCATAAACAAGAATAACTTAAATAATCCAATTCTTCTTTTCAGTGCGCATTCGATTACCGAATACCAGGTTACCAGAGGAGATACTTATATCAGCGCAATAGAGGAATCTTCAAGGCTCATTGCAGAAAGTACAGGATTGGAGTATAAAGTGTCGTATCAATCGAAAATGGGGAAATTAAAATGGGTTGAGCCGGAAACAAAGTCAGTTCTCAGGGAAATGGCAGGGAAAAATCAAGAAAATATTGTTGTCGTTCCTCTTAGTTTTATCAGCGAAAATCTGGAAACACTTTATGATTTGGATATTGATATTATTCCTTATGCCAAAAATGAATTGAAAATAAAAAATATTTGCAGGGTAAAAATTCCCAACTCACATCCTTTGCTGATTCAAGCGTTAAAAGATATTACAATCAATTAATTTATGGAAATTAATACCGACATAGTTGTAATAGGAGCCGGACTAACAGGTCTCACAACCGCGCATTATCTTAAAAAACAAAACAATAAATTTATTGTTTTGGAAAAAAATAACAGAGTTGGCGGAGTTATCAGTACTGTAAAAGAAAATAATTTTATTTTTGAAGAAGGACCTAATACCGGTGTTATTGGAAATACAACAGTTGTTGAACTCTTTGATGAATTGTCTATATTTTGCGAATTGGAAATTGCTGCCGACACAGTTAACAAAAGATACATTTTAAAAAACGGTAAATGGGAGCATTTGCCAATGGGTTTAATTGATGCAATTAAAACTCCTTTGTTCACTTTCAAAGATAAAATACGCATACTTGGTGAGCCATTTAGAGCGCCGGGAAAAAATCCCCATGAAAATTTATCGTCACTTGTAAGGCGAAGACTTGGAGAAAGTTTTTTGAATTATGCTGTAGATCCTTTCATTCTGGGAGTTTATGCCGGCGACCCCGATTATTTAATTACAAAATATGCTTTGCCGAAACTTTATAACCTTGAACAAAAATATGGAAGCTTTGTCGGCGGTTCAGTTAAAAAGGGATTTGAAAAGAAAACCGAACCCGAGAAAAAAGTAAACAAAAAAGTTTTTTCATTTAAAAATGGAATGGGCTCGCTTATTGATTCTTTGTACAAATCGGCAGATGAAAATAATTTTATTCTTGGAGCAAGCGATATAAAAATAAACCCGGTGAACAATGGATTCAAAATCAGATATAAGAATAAAATAAACAGCGAAATAATCATTAAATCAAATAAAATAATAACAACTGTAGGTGCTTATGAGCTGGGAACAATGCTTCCGTTTGCAGAAAAAAATACCATTTCAAATATTGATTCATTGCTTTATACAAAAGTAATTGAAGTGATTTTAGGATTCAATAAATGGGATGGAATGAAACCCGATGGTTTCGGGGGCTTGATTCCTTTTATTGAAAAACGCGATTTGCTTGGAATACTTTTTATGTCATCGTTATTTAAAAACAGGGCACCGGAAAGTGGTCAGCTATTTTCAATATTCATGGGAGGCGTGAGAAGGCAGGATATTATGAATCTGAATGATGATGAAATAAAAAAAGTTGTTGAAAAAGAATGTTTGGAACTTTTATCATTAAAACAATTTAATCCCGATTTATTTAAGATTATCCGTCATAATAAAGCAATTCCTCAATACGGAATTGAAAGCGGAGAAAGATTTAAAGCCGTTGAAGAAATTGAAAAAAAATATAAAGGATTATTAATCGGCGGAAATTTAAAAGGCGGTATAGGAATGGCTGACAGGATAAAACAGGGAAAAGAACTTGCTGCAAATATTTAGGGATTAGGTATAAACTCATATAATCTCGAAGGACTATCATCATATTCTCCGATTTGATTTACTACTTTAAAGCTTCCGGGATATTTTGCAGTTATTCCCAATATAAATTGCTGAATACTGGTAATGCTTGTATATTTTTGATCTCCATTAATTTTAGTTAATGAAAGATCCATAAGATATTTTACATTATTTTTTTTAAGGTAATTATATAAAGAATCGGGAATAATAGCACGAACTTGTGCATTACTTTTGCTTAATGCATCTAAAAAGCCGTCAATATCGAATGAAAAATCTATGTTATTTTTTTTTAAATCCGAATACAAAGTGGTGTCGGTTCCGAAATCGTAAATACCATACCCACGGGTATTTTTGTTGTTTATTAATACTTTTAAAAAGGGTGCAAACTTTTCGTATAAAATGGAATCTTTCTCTTTCCATTGCGAGTAATCTGTTATTGTGTAAACAACATTTTGTTTCTTCAGATTTCGAACAACACTTGTGGGTTCTTCGACAGGAAATTTAGCAATTCCGAAAAATTTTCTTCCCTTACCATAAATAAACGACATTGAAGGTTTACGGCAGGCAATTACCGGGTTTTCGGGTATATTTTTTGACACCCATTCACTCATTTGCAAATAATGTTTCCAGTCGGTAGAAAATCCATAAAACTTATCCCCTTTTATATTTTCTCTTAAAACAGGAATGTTGCTTTTTATTTTATTTTTTGTCTGTGCAAACTCTAGCAATATCAACATTGATAAAAAAATAACCAGAAAATATTGTAGATATTTCAAATTGTATTTTTTGGATAATTCATATATTCCGACTGATATTAATAAGACTATCAGGGGCACATAAATTAAAATCAATCTTGGTTGGTCCCACAAAACCTGTTGTGAAATAAATGTTGCAAATATTGATACTATCAGATAGATGGAAATAAAAAGTAAGTATTTATTCTTTTTAAAAACAAAATAAACTGACGCAATAAACAGCAGACAAAACAAAATTGTGGAAAACTTACTCATCGTAGTTGATTCAAGAGGTTTAAGTCCTATTATTTTTAAAAAGTTTTTTGACAAATAATGGTCGCAATTTCTGAAAAAACGTTCTATAAATCCCGATAAATCTTCCTTCCCTATTGCACGGTTATATGGATCCTTCCAGAACATTTCGCCGAACTGACCTTCATATCCTGTTTCGCTAAATTTCCAGAAAAGGTTTTTATAAATAGTATACGGTATCTGAAAAATCAAAAAAGACACAAATGAATACACCATCTGCATATATTGCTTGTTTACCAAAAAGTACAATAAAACAGCAATTATAAATCCAATGCCGACATTTCTGGCAATGCTAAGTAAAAACATAAACAAACCGAATGTCAGCCATGTTTTCCAGTGTTTTTTTATGTTATTGGGATTCTCATTTGATTTTTCAAGAAGTTTAAAGAAAAAATAAACGGTTAGTGTTTGCATCAGCATAAAGAATGCTTCACTATATGTAGAACTTGCATGAAAAAGAATATGACAATTTATTGCGGTCAGAACTACTGTAAATACAAGTATCGTTGAAGGAATTCTGTTTTTAAAAGTATAAAACAGTAAAACCAGATTTCCGATTATCAGAAAAAAAGAAATTATTTTAAAAGTTACAACATTAACACCAAACAGCAGCATCGGCAAACCAAGAAATATCGGATATAAAGAACCATGCCATGTCGGGAACTGTTTCCCGTCAATAAAATCCTTTGCCGCCATGATATATCCCGAATCATCTCCGCCCTCATCAATCTTAACATTGAATAACAATGCACCGAAAAAAATTGCCGAAATTATTGAAATCCAAAAAAAGATTTTACTATTCCTGGTAAAATATTTGTCCGCTTTTGCAAGAAAATCGAGACTTACGTCGGTTTTAATTTTTTTTCTGACTGCTGATTTTTGTTTTTTTATTTTCCTGCTCATCTTTTAAATTCCTGTTTTTTATATTCCGAATATAATAAACAAAAGTAATAATATTATAAAACTAAAGAGTTTTCGTTATTTAAAAAATTATATGTACGGGAACAAACTTTTATTTATCTTTAAGTTTTAAAATTATTTTAAATACATAAAAATATGAGAATAGCTGAAAACATAACAGAGCTAATAGGAAACACTCCACTTGTTAAATTAAAAAATATAAATAAAAACAATAATGCAACAATTGCCGCAAAACTTGAATTCTTTAACCCGGCAAGCTCGGTGAAAGACAGACTCGGTTTTGCAATGATCGATGATGCAGAAAAAAAGGGATTGTTGAAAAAAGACACTTTAATTATTGAGCCGACAAGCGGCAATACCGGTATAGCTCTTGCTTTTATTTCTGCGGTTAAAGGATATAAATTAATTCTCACAATGCCCGAAAGCATGAGCATTGAAAGAAGAGCTTTACTGCAGGCATTTGGGGCGGAAATTGTTTTAACACCAAAAGAACTCGGAATGAAGGGCGCAATTGATAAAGCAGAAGAATTATCAAAAGAAAATCCAAACTCAATAATTTTGCAGCAATTTAAAAACCCCGCAAACGCCGAAATACACAGAAAAACAACAGCCGAAGAAATCTGGAAAGATACTGACGGAAAAATTGACATTTTAGTTGCCGGAGTCGGTACCGGTGGAACAATAACAGGTATTTCAGAAACCATAAAATCACGAAAATCCGGATTTAAAGCTGTTGCCGTGGAGCCTTCCGCTTCACCTGTTTTATCCGGAGGTTCGCCTTCGCCGCATAAAATTCAGGGAATTGGAGCTGGCTTTATTCCTGGAGTATTGAATACAAAGATAATTGACGAAATAATTCAGGTAAGCAATGAAGATGCAATTGCAACAGCACAAAAGCTGATGAGAAAAGAAGGAATTTTGAGCGGCATTTCTTCAGGTGCAGCAACATGGGCAGCAATACAAATTGCAAACCGTAAGGAAAATAAAGGAAAATTAATTGTAGTTATTTTACCCGATACAGGAGAAAGATATTTAAGCACTGACTTGTTTAAATTCTGAATATTGCAAAATACATATATAGATTTATACATATGTATTTAATGACTCAAAATATTTCTATCATTTTTTATTTTTTTGTATTTTTAACTTCTCCATTAAAAAAGTTTTAAAATCACAAACTATGAGAAAACCCCGTTTTATTATCTCGGCAATTTTAATTTCCGTACTTCTTTCCGGCTGTTTAACTTTCGAAAAGAAAGAATATACTTTTGAATTAAACGGCAGCGGAGGAGGAACGCTGACAATGAAATTTTACAATATAATGTCATATTCTTCAAAAAAAGATGAAGCAAAAAGTAAAGCTAATGATGATTTTGACGAACTAATAGATAAATACATTGAAGGAGATGAATTAAAAAATGATTTTCCAGCGGCAACAATTACTAAAAAGGAGCTTTTCGAAGAAGATGGAAAATTATGCGGTATAGTAGTTGTTGAATTCAAGCAATTGTCTGAAGTCAGGCTTTACCAGAAAGATGCAAACAGTCCGTTCATGTATGCCATATGCAATTCAACATTAGGAAACGAAAAATATACCGAATCAAACGGCGAATGGGGCGGAGATGTTATGCCAGTTGTATTCTGGGATAAAAAGAACAAACGCCTTACATTAATTACAAATTTCGATAAACCAAGCGATGAGTATACAAGCCTGCTGGGAAAATATCTTAAATGGAAAAAATAATTATAGAATTGAAAAAAGGAAATAAACTGAAAGATTAATTATTCGGCAGGCCGACTTCAAAAATTTCCATAATCTCAAGTTTCTTATTGCATATTCCGCCACCCAAAGGAACATCAATACCATTAGCTTGACCTTTTATTACAATTTCCATCCATATCTTGCCGGAATCATCAAATCGTTTAAAAATATCATTGTAAATGCTGAGGTATTCGGAAGAGATTCTGCAATTAAGAATTTTACCTTTAAACGAATACCCGGTGCTTGATGCATAAGTCGGTACCAGCGAAGAATCTATTTCGGAGTATAACAAAAACCTGTTATCCTGCTGGAAAACGTTGCCTTTATAAATAAACCCCTTTATTGTAAATACCTTCCCCTGGCTGGGAAACTGGTCAAAACATGTAAGAGTGTCCATATTTAGCTGCAGTGCTAATTCCTGTATAGTTAAAGTATTTTTGTAATCATCAATCGAGTGAACGGGCTGGAAATCATTAACAACTTTATCGCAACCGGCAATAATGATAATTCCAATTATTAAAATTATGTTTAAAATTATTTTTCTGATGCTTTTCATTTCAACTTTCGAAAAAAATTATTTTGAACCGGTTTAATATTTTTTATATATTTATTTTTTTTAAAGAAGTACAAATATACTATCTTATTCAGCTAAAGTCAAGTAATTTTGTGTTTTTAAAATCAAATAATTACCAAATTTTAAATTAACAGGAATATGAAAAAAATAATCAGAACGAATCAGGCACCGCAACCTATCGGTCCATACAGCCAGGCTGTGCTGGCAGGAAGTTTTTTATTTGTTTCAGGACAGGTAGCAATTAATCCGTCAACAGGCAAGGTTGAAGCTAAAGATATCAAAGAGCAAACCAGACAAATCATGGAGAATGTCGGAGCCATACTTAAGCAGGCGAATATGAATCTTTCCGATATAATAAAAACAAGCATATTCCTGACTGAAATGGGCAATTTCCCTCAGGTTAATGAAGTTTATGGGAGTTTTTTTACCTCCGATTTTCCTGCAAGAGAAACTGTTCAGGTTTGCAAACTGCCTTTGGGTGTGGATGTGGAGATATCGGTGGTTGCTTATCAGTAATATTAGATAAAAGTCCCTAAATCTCCTAAAGGGGACTTTACACTGCTGTTAAGTAATTTTTTTATATTTTTAAAAATGTAACTAAAAATTGATTTCCTTCGCTCACTTTAGGGTTGGGGCAAACGAAGAAAATCAATTTCTGTGTTGAATTATTTATTTTTTTTCACAACATCACAAATTCACAACTTCACAAATTATTTAAGTAATTGCTAAAGCGCAATAGTATTATAATGATTAGAAAAAGATATAGAAGCATAACAAAATTTCCTACTCAACAGTTACCGATTTTGCAAGGTTTCGGGGTTGATCTACATTGCACCCTCTCATAACTGCAACATAATATGAAAGAAGCTGGAGCGGAATTGTTGCTACAAGAGGAGTAAGAACTTCATCGGTGTCGGGAATTTCAATAATATAATCGGCAATATCTTTAACTCTCTTATCACCTTCGGTAATTATTGCAATTATAATACCTTTTCTTGCTTTTATTTCCTGGATGTTGCTGATAATTTTTTCATAAGTTCCTTTTTTGGTAGCAACCACAACAATAGGCATTTGCTCATCTATGAGTGCTATCGGTCCGTGTTTCATTTCTGCAGCAGGATATCCTTCAGCATGAATGTATGAAATTTCCTTGAGTTTTAAAGCTCCTTCCAAAGCAACAGGGAAATTGTATCCTCTTCCGAGATAAAGAAAATTTCTTGAGTCCTGGAATATTTCAGCAATTGCTTTAACTTTTTCGCTTGCTTTAAGTGTTTTTTCAACTTTTGCAGGAATAACATTAAGTTCATTAATAATCTGATAAAATCTCGATTTTGAAATTGTTCCTTTTTTCTGGGCAATCATCAACGCCATAAGAGTAAGAATGGTAACCTGTGCGGTAAATGCTTTTGTTGAAGCAACACCGATTTCGGGTCCGGCGTGAGTATATGAACCGGCATGCACGGCTCTTGCAATTGAAGAACCGACAACATTACAGATGCCGATTATTGTTGCTCCTTTTGATTTAGCAAGTTCAATTGCAGCAAGTGTATCGGCGGTTTCACCTGATTGGGAAATGGCAATAACAACATCATTTTCATAAATCACGGGATTCCTGTATATGAATTCAGAGGCATATTCAACTTCAACAGGAATTCTTGCAAGGTCTTCAAATAAATATTCTCCAACCAATGCAGCATGCCATGATGTTCCGCATGCAATAATGATTATTCTGTTTGCACTTAAAAATTTCTGTTCATAATCAATAATTCCGCCAAGTGAAACAATTCCTCCTTCAATATTAAGTCGTCCTCTCATGCTGTCTCTTATTGAACGCGGTTGTTCATATATCTCTTTTAACATGAAGTGTTCATATCCTCCTTTTTCCAAAGCCTGCAAGCTCATTTCGAGTTTCTGAACATAAGGGGTTTTATCTTTATTTTTTGTGGTTTTGATTTTTAATCCTTCTTTTATGTTCACAATTGCTATTTCTTCTTCTTCAAGATAAACAACGTTTTGGGTGTACTCAACAATTGGAGTGGCATCGGAAGCAAAGAAATATTCATCTTTTCCCAGACCGACAACCAGGGGACTTCCTTTTTTAGCGGCAATTAATTCATTGGGATTATCTTTGTTTAATATCACAATTGCATATGCACCTATAACTTCATTTAAAGCAATCTGAACGGCTTCTACCAGGTCCACCTTTTCGCTAATCTGAATATCTTCAATTAAATGTATTAAAACTTCCGTATCTGTGTCGCTTCTGAATACAAATCCGCGTTTGACAAGTTCTTCTCTGAGAGAAGCATAGTTTTCGATAATGCCGTTATGTATTATTGCAAGTTTTTTTGATAACGAATAATGCGGGTGTGCATTTGCATCGTTAGGTTCTCCGTGGGTTGCCCACCTTGTATGTGCTATTCCGACATTACCTTCTTTATTTTTATCCTTCATTAAATCTTCCAGATCGGTAACTTTTCCTTTGGTTTTATAAAGATTTAATCCTTTGTTCAGAAGAGCAATTCCCGCACTGTCATAGCCTCTGTATTCGAGTCGTTTCAACCCTTTAATCAGAACATCGTATGCATTCTGTTGTCCGATATATGCAAAAATTCCACACATATTTTCGTGGTTTTATTTTCGGGATTTTTTTGTTTTCTGCTACAAAGCTAAAAAAAATTAAAAAAGAAGAGATTAAAGTTTTGTATAAATTATTGAAAGTTTAATTTTTCCGGCGGGATTTTGCCCGGCTTTAAAAACTGTCCGGTTTGCAGTAACTCCCGCACCATATGTCAACATGTACATTCCGAACTGCTTGATTTTATTTTGAATCAAATACTGAACATGGCGGCTGATATTGAATTTATATTGTTTTGCCGTTGCATCATATGTGCCACCGAAAAAATTATCACTTCCGGTTTGGTCTTTTAAAAAATAAGTCTTCCCCGTTGAATCAATCCCTACCAAAGCAAGTTGTGATGAGGGAGCATATTTGTCTATAAATGTATTGTTGCCTTCAACACTTATTAATAACTCGGCCTGATTGATGGCAATATTTTTAATTTTAGCCCATTCCATTATATTGGGAAAAATTATTTTTGTCTTTATGCCTGCCATTGCCTGTATATATGCCAAATTCCCTACATATTTCGGAGTGTGAGAAGTCTGCATTGACTTTAAGGTATCGGTTGCATTTGTGTAATTGTGATTAAAGTAATTATAATTTATACAATCGTAATCAACGGCAATTGTATAATTATGTTTTAGTGTATCCGTGATATTCCTGTAATACAAAGTTATTCCCGACAGAAATGAAGAAGAAACCTGACTTAAGTATAATATTGTTCCTGTATTATTACCTGTAATCTGGTCAGTTGAAATATAAAGCCCTTTAAAAAACTCCAGAAATTTAGTGTTGTCGGACAGCTGGTCGGCAGTAGCATTTAATATTTTTTGCCCTAATGTATTGTTTAATTTTAATCTCAAATGCGGAGAAGTTTTTATTCCGCCAACATTAACGCTGTCGATAATTTTAGGAACCATTGTTATGTTGACTAAATCATTACCATCATTTGCGAGTGTTTTGTTTGAAAAATATGTGCTGTCATGATTCATGCTTTCAGTAAGTTCATATGCATGAAAAGTTAAAGGGGTAATAGTGTCGCCATAAAAGCCGCTGTATTTAAATGCAAGTACAACCGAATCTATTGTAGGAAAATTTCCAAAACTGATACCTGTTGTGGGAAGTCTGAATTGTGAATAAAAGCCTGCAGTTGTTATTCCGAATATCTGGTCGTTGTAACTTCCGAGCAGATTGCTAGACAAGTGGTCTGTACGTAACGAATCTTCTTTCACAATATAAACATCAACTTTTGATGTATCGCATATTGCAACATTCGGTTTATCGTTAGGCGGTTGTATTTCAAGACCAATGGTATTGGGCTCTTTACATGAAAAAAGAAATAATAAAAAAGCAGGAACTATTAACAGTAAACTCTTTTTAAAAAGAAAAACTATAGAAGGAATGTTCTTAAATAAGAAGGAATTATTCCACAAGTGACATTTCGTCAACAAAAATCTCATCATAAAATTCGGAATAAACGTCAATATAATCATCACCTGATTGGTAAGGTAAAACGGGTTTATCGGTAATATTCAGATAAGCTTCCACATTTGAATTTAAGTTTTCGCTTCCTTTTATTACTGCATCTGAAAATTTAATAGCGGCTTTTGTCAAGCTTTCGTATGTTGTTTTGTTGAACAACTTCAGATGTTTTTGCTCAATACCTTCAACAAGAAGTTTCTTTTCGAAGTTTTTCCCGAAAACAGTATCATAATCGTCATCATATACCGAATAAACTACTTTTGAATCGGAAAATAAAGGATTATCCTTTAATGCTGTTTTTACATAAAGAGGTATTAAACTTGTCATCCATCCGTGGCAATGGATAATATCGGGAGCCCAACCTAATTTTTTAACGGTTTCCAGAACTCCTCTGCAGAAAAACACGCAACGTTCATCATTGTCTTTGAAAAATTTCCCGCTTTTATCGGTTAATGTATGTTTCCTTTGGAAATAATCCTCATTATCAATAAAATAAACCTGCATTCGGGCAAGTTGTATTGAAGCTACTTTTATTATCAGGGGGTGGTCGGTTTCGTCAATTATCAAATTCATGCCCGACAAACGAATCACTTCGTGAAGCTGGTTCCTTCTTTCATTGATGCACCCGAAACGAGGCATAAATGTTCTGATCTCATTGCCTTTTTCCTGAATCCCCTGAGGAAGATGACGTCCGATGTTCGACAAATGACTTTCCTCAAGATAAGGGGTTATTTCTTGAAATACGAAGAGAACTTTAGCTTTTTTCATATATAGGTTTAATAGGATTGCAAAGATACAAAATTTTTTTGCCAAAATCAAATTTACTTTTACCTAAAACGTATATTTTTTGTTTAATGTTACTTATATATTGAATGATAACAGATTGTATTTAATCACTTGATTTTAAACATCTTAAATGTTTTTGTTAGTATATTTAAATATTTTTCTGAAATTTGCTTTCGATAAAACCAATAGTAACTAATAAAGTGATTGATATTTGATATGTTTGTTGTTTGTCGTTTGTAGTTTGTTGTTATGCTTTTTACTAAAGACAAAAGATTTTATAACTACGAACAACAAACATTTTTAAACCACAAACTTATTCTAATTGCTAATTAGCTTCAATTATTATTAATAACGGCATATTATAACTTTTATGACAGACGACAGGAAAATTATTTTTTCAATGGTAGGGGTAAGTAAGATTTATCCACCTCATAAACAAGTTCTTAAGAATATCTATTTGTCATTTTTTTATGGGGCAAAAATCGGGATAATCGGGTTGAACGGCTCGGGCAAGTCAACTTTACTGAAAATAATTGCCGGAGTTGAAAAGTCATTTGACGGTAATGTTGTTTTTTCTCCCGGGTATTCAATAGGATATCTGGAACAGGAACCTGTTGTTGACGATAATAAAACAGTAAAGGAAATTGTTCAGGAAGGAGTTCAGGAAGTTGTTAACCTTCTTAAAGAGTACGAGGACATAAATAATAAATTTGCAGAACCGATGAGTGATGAAGCAATGAACAAACTCATCGAACGGCAAGGTGAACTTACAGAACTTCTCGAACAGCATGATGCATGGGAGCTTGACAATAAACTCGAAAGAGCAATGGATGCACTCCGCTGTCCCGAAAGTGATGCATTAATTAAAAACCTTTCCGGCGGTGAAAAAAGGCGCGTGGCTCTTTGCAGATTGCTTTTAAAAGAACCTGATATTCTTTTACTTGACGAACCTACAAATCATCTCGATGCCGAATCTGTTCAGTGGCTCGAACAGCATCTACAGCAGTATAAAGGGACAGTCATTGCAATCACCCATGACAGATATTTTCTCGATAATGTAGCAGGATGGATTCTTGAACTCGACCGCGGCGAAGGTATTCCGTGGCAGGGAAATTATTCTTCGTGGCTTGAACAAAAATCAAACCGTCTGGCTCAGGAAGAAAAAACCGAAAGCAAAAGAAGAAAAACTCTTGAACGCGAGCTGGAATGGGTGAGAATGTCGCCAAAAGGACGCCATGCAAAAGGAAAAGCCCGATTATCGGCATATGATAAACTTCTGAATGAAGATATAAAACAAAAAGAAGAACGGCTGGAATTATTTATTCCAAACGGTCCACGACTTGGTACTAATGTTATTGAAGCAAAAGATGTTTCAAAAGCATTTGGTGAAAAATTATTATTTGAGGGTTTGAACTTTATGCTGCCGCCTGCCGGAATAGTCGGAATTATTGGTCCTAACGGTGCAGGGAAAACAACTTTGTTCCGCCTTGTTATCGGTTCGGAAAAAAATGATAAAGGCGATTTCAAGATCGGGGAAACTGTTAAAATAGGATATGTTGACCAGAGTCATACTGATATTGACCCTGAAAAAACGGTCTGGCAGGTTATTTCCGGAGGAAATGAAATTATTCTGATGGGAGGGAAATCAATAAATTCGCGTGCTTACGTTGCACGTTTCAATTTCAACGGCGCCGACCAGGAAAAGAAATGCGGAATTTTATCGGGCGGCGAAAGAAACCGTTTGCATCTGGCAATGACTTTAAAAGAAGAAGCAAATGTTCTTTTGCTCGATGAACCAACAAACGACATTGATATTAATACGCTTCGCGCTTTGGAAGAAGGACTTGAAAATTTTGCAGGATGTGCAGTTATAATTTCCCACGACAGATGGTTTCTCGACAGGGTTTGCACGCATATTCTCGCATTTGAAGGTAATTCGCAGGTTTATTATTTCGAAGGTTCTTATTCCGAATATGAGGAAAACCGCAAAAAACGCCTCGGCGACGAAGGACCAAAGAGAATTAGATATAAGAAGCTTGTTGAATAAAAAATTGTTTGTGGTTTGTGGTTTGTGGTTAAAAAAATTATAACTTATTTCACGAAGTGACACGAAGATTAATTTTAAATTATTTATTTTTTTCTCCGTGTAACTTCTTTTTAAACTTCGTGCTCTTCGTGTAACTTTTATTATTAATGGTTTCGGTTTGAAATTATGTTGCCGTTAAAAAATTACAAATTGGATAGACAGAAAAAAGAAAAAATAAAATGAATTTAAAGACGCAATTCATATTCCTTATTTTAATAAATCTAATTATTGTCACTCCTTCCTGTTCACAAAAACAACATAAAAAAAACAAAGCTGTAAACCCCGAATGGTGGAGAGCAGAAGCATCAAAAATGGTGGATTCGCAGATTATTGCAAACGGAATTAAAGATACTTCGGTGCTGAAAGCAATGAAAAATACTCCGCGGCATTTATTTGTTCCTCCCGATATGATTAAAAGCGCTTATGTCGATGGTCCTTTGCCGATAGGAAACGAGCAGACTATTTCACAACCATATATTGTAGCATTAATGACCGAATTATTACAACTGAAAGGCAATGAAAAAGTCCTTGAAATAGGCACAGGCTCGGGTTATCAGGCGGCAATCCTTTCACAGCTTGTTGACAGTTGCTACTCAATTGAAATTATAAAAATTCTTGCTGACAGTTCGGCTTTGAGATTAAAAAAATTAGGATATGAAAATGTTGTAGTAAAATGCGGAGACGGATATAAAGGATGGAAAGAACATTCTCCTTTCGATTGCATAATAGTAACTGCCGCTCCCGAAAAAATTCCGGAGGAACTCATCAGACAACTTAAAATTGGAGGCAGGATGGTTGTTCCGGTTGGAGATAAAGATCAGGAACTTCTGCTTATTACTAAAAATGAAAGCGGAATAAAAGAAGAAAAAATTATCCCGGTTAAGTTTGTTCCTATGGTTCATCCGGAAAAACCATAGTTTGATAATAAATAGAAATTTTCAACTTCGAAATTCAGTGTTCGATATTCGATATTAAAATTGTTTAAAGTTTAATGTCTAAAGTTTAAAGCCTGACTGCCGTCAGGCAGGTTTCGGGATTTTGTTGTTTGCGCCAGGAAACTAAAAACTGAAAACCGGAAACTGAAAACTTTTAATTTATTTTTCTTCTCATTGATTTTGCCATAAAATTGCAAATCCTGAAAACCAGAGAT
>JAQUPB010000007.1:0-5740 GCA_029004185.1 Bacteroidales bacterium
TTCTTCCTTTGAAGGCTGTGTTAATATGCTCGAAACAATAAGTACTCCGGCAATAAGAATAATCCCAATTATCGTGTTCTTGTCCATTTTAAATATGTTTCTTTATTGAAAATTTAAGCAAATATAATTTAATTGAGGGAAAGAAAAAAAAGTCGTGAGTAGTAAGAAATGTTTTTTAACTTTGTCCGTTTTGTAAACACTAAATAAAAATAATATGAAAACAACAATAAAAATATTGATTGTACTATTAATGCTGAGCAATATAGCGAAAACAGAAAATAATGATACTATAAAAAAACATAATAATGTTTTTGCGGTCTCTACGTCAAAATTAAATGTTCTTTATATAGGACTTGATAATCCGGTTGAAATTGCGGTTTGTAATCTAAATTTCAATCAAATTTCTGCAACAATTGATAATGGTGAAATTAAAAAAAATGAAGACAGCACATGGACAGTTCGAGTATATAGTTATGGAAATGCAGTTATAAAAATTTTTGCTGACAATAACGGTAAAAAAGAATATATCGGAGAAAGAATTTATAGAGTCAAACAAATTCCCGACCCTGTTCCGATGATTGTTGGCTCAAAAGAAGGTTATATAGAAAAAAATTCAATTCTTATTGCTCCCTATCTTATAGCTGTTTTAAAAGATTTTTTGTTTGATGGTGTAAAATTTACAATTGTAAGTTTTGAATTTTCCACTTTAGGAGAAAAAGGTATGTTATTTACAAGAAATCTTACGGGAAGTCAATTATCTCAAGAATGTTTAGACAAATGCATGTCTGCAAGGCCTGGACAAAAAATATTTTTCGACAACATTATAGCAAAAGGTCCTGACGGAATAAAAAGACCCTTACCTGCATTAGTTTTAATAATAAACTAATTATTCGTTTTTTTAACCCTCTTCAGTCCCAGCAAATTCATAGGATTGCAGTTTAAACCGGAAATATTATTCTGAACAAAACGAAGAACCTGGTCGTAATATAAAACCACAACAGCGGCTTCCTGCATAACTATGTTATCCATTTCTTCATAATATTTATTTCTGAGCGAGTCGTTAATTTCTTTCTGGGCTTTTTCAAAAAGTTCATCAAATATTTTATCAGAGAAATGAGTGGTATTAGGTCCTGCGGGTGAAAAGTTTTTGCTGTAAAACAATGACAAATAATTTTCTGCATCGGCATAATCGGCAATCCATGAGCCGCGGAAAAAAAGAAGTTTTGAATTTGCAACCATGTTCCTGTGTGTTGCCGGAGGATTAACATCAATCTTGATTTTTATTCCTACTTCCGAAAGCTGCGATTGAATGTATTTGCATAATTCGAGATATGAATTATTTGTACTTAATGCAATTTCCGAAAGTCCTTCGCCATTCGGAAATCCAGCTTCACGCAATAGTTGTTTCGATTTTTCTGGATTATAATCATAGCCGTTTATTTTTTTTGTATCGAAGTAAGGCATTCCTAGAGGCACAAATCCGTACAATCCCGGGGTTCCGATGTTGTTACGTAAATATGTTATCATTTTATTTCTGTCGAAGCCGTAATTTATTGCCTGCCGTATTGCCTTATTTTGCAATGGATTTGATTCATCTCCGCTAAATAAAAAAGCAAGGTATTCGGTATTCAGGTATGGCTGTGACAAAACATAAAATTTATCTTTGTATTTTGGATTCAGTTCGCCTGTTTTGGTTAGGAGTTCATCTTTATAGCTCGATTCAATTCCGGAAATAAAATCAAGATTTCCTTTTATGAATTCGAGAAATGAAATTTGTTTATCAATAATAAATGTAACTGAAATTGCATCAAGATAGGGAAGGCGTTGATTTCCGTCAAACTCAAAATAATTTGGATTTTTTAATAGAACGAGTTTTTCGCCTTCTTCCCACATTTTAAACATGAATGGTCCTGTGCCCACGGGGTTACTGCGAAAATCATTTCCATAAAATTCTACTGCCTCTTTCGGAACCACCGAACAATATTGCATTGTAAGTAAACCCAAAAAAGGAGGGAATAATTGTTTTAGTTTTATTTGAAAAACAGAATCATTAATTGCAGTGAAAGGATTATTTTCCTTGTCAACATTATTAAAAACCCATGCACCTGGTGATGTAATTTTATTATCAATAATTCTTTTAAAACTGAAAACAAAATCAGATGCAACTACTTTCCTCACTTTTCCATTTTTAAATGATTTGTTGTCGTGAAAAAAAACATCATTTCTTAAATAAAAAGTATATGTCAACCCATCATCCGAAATTTTCCATGATTTAGCGATGCAGGGAATAATTTTAAGATTGTCATCAAACTGAACAAGTCCGTTAAAAATCTGATTTGTGAGCCATATATTTGCCTGGTCTTTCGCGAAGACAGGGTCTAATGAAGTAATTCCGGCAGATTCATTGTAGCGGAAAACAGTTTTATTATTTTCCTTTTTACCCGGTGAGCAGGAAAAGAAAAAAATGAATAGTAAAAAATAAATTATTATTTTGTAGAACACTGACAATACAGATTATTTTAAACTTTCTTATTATAATAAAACGCACTTCCCTGAGCAAGTGGAGTGATCGTAATTTCAGCAATATTTACATTTGCCGGTCGTGAAGCGGCATAAAAAACCGTGTCAGCAACATCGTCGGGTGTCAGTGGTGTATATCCCTTATAAACATTTCCGGCTTTTTCTTTATCGCCATGAAAACGCACAATTGAAAATTCTGTTTCAGCGGCTCCCGGACTTATATTCGTAACTTTTATATTGTGTTTTAATAAATCAACTCTCATTGCTTTCGACAGAGTATCAACCGCACTTTTGCTGGCACAATAAACATTTCCGTTCAGGTAAGTTTCTTTTCCTGCAATAGAACTTATGTTTATTATATGACCGGAACTATTTTTAATCATGAGAGGAGCCACGCATTTTGTAACATACAGCAAACCTTTTACATTCGTATCAATCATTCTTTCCCAATCGTCAATATCACATTCATCAAATGGTGAAAGTCCGGCAGAAAGTCCGGCATTATTTACCAGAACATCAATTTTCTGCCATTCGGCAGGTAATGATTTTATTGCATTTTCGACTTCCTTTAAATTTCTTACATCGAAATTTAAAGTTAAGACTTTTACATTAAAATTTTCTTTAATGTCGCCGGCAACTTTAGTAAGCAACTCTTTTCGTCTGCCTGTAATAATCAAATCGTATTTATTTTCGGCAAATTTAAAAGCGGATGATTTTCCGAAGCCGGATGTTGCGCCTGTAATCAGAACAATTTTATTCATAGCATTGGTTTTTAATTATAATTAATTTTTGAAATTATTTTGCTTTTATCGGTTATCATAATTATTGCTATGAGAAGAAAAGGCAGAGCTGGAGTCTTGTATCTTACAATGGCTCCTGCAACAGGAGTAACCAATCCTATCAGTACAAACAAAATAGTGACAAACAGCAATAAAAATATTAACAGGTTCAAATTTAAATTATTTTTCTGGAAATATATAAGTGATACAAGAATTAGTATTATTACAAAAAGATTTTCAAATGCAGCGAGCAAAGTAAAGATTGAATTTATCTGAAAAATATCAGGCATAAGCAAAGTATTAAAAAATGCATGAGGGGAATTTTTGATTATGCTTAAAATATCAGGTTGCAAAATGCCCACTTGTATTATGCTTCCGGAGTGCATGTGTTTTGACAAATTGATGAAATTTTCCTGTTTTGTAGCAAGTATGCGTGCAAAATCGAGTTGGGGAAATACAAATTTTATGCTTACAAGAAAGGTAATAAACAACATAATTGTCATCAGGTATTTTAAAAAAATCTTTCTGTCTCCTGATCTGGATACCCAGTAATATGCAATAGCTCCGGGGAGAATGGCGGCAAGAATGTATATTTTCAAAAACAATAAAAAGAAAAGAGAAATAAAAACAAGAATTGCCGGTTTTGCAGAAAAAATTTCCGCAATTCTGAAAAAGTTATAAATAAAAATTCCTATAAAGAAGAACAACAATCCTTCTTTTAAAACACCGGAGCCCCAAAATATAACAGAGGGTAAAAGAAAAACAGCAAATACAAGCATTTTTTCCTTGTCTCTTAATTTTTTAACGAAAGCTTTATAAATGGAAATCAAACCGATTAAAGAAATAAAATTCATAAAAACATTATGTACGCCGTAATAGCCGAAAGAAAAAAATCTCATGACAGCATTGATTCTTATAATTATGTGATTGTCGTTATAAATAACGCTTTCGTATTGCCTGTACCAGTTATTCATTTGCATGTAGTAAGGAACTATTTCCTTTGAATTGTCATTTATTCCGAATAACATCTGAAAGAAATGCCCGGGATTTGTGTGAAAAGTATCAAACATGATTTTGCTGTCGTCAAAATACCTGTATATGTCAGCTGTTGAGCGGTCGGTATAATAATGAGTGTAAACCAGCGCAAGTGCAAAACCAACAAATACTTTTAAGAGGAATAAAATAAGTATTGCCCTTTGGGATAGTCCGTAAATCCTGAAATATTTCCATTTATATATTATGCGGATGAAAATTAAAATGTATCCTATGGTCAGAATTATTCCCATCCCTAATTAAGAAAATTGGTTATTATACAAATATCGTAAATTATTTTATTACCTGAAAATTTTTATTTCGGGATAACCGAATCCGTTATATTCACGGGCAGAACTGATATATGCACCTGCAGGATAAATAATCAAATAATCATCCATACACAAATCTTCAGGCAGAAATGCATCTTTAGTAAATATGTCGTGGGTATCGCAGGTAGGGCCTGTGATAACATATTTTTTGAGTTTTTTGTTTTTCGAAATTTTATAAGGATAAATCACATTGTATTGAAGTCCTGAAAATATCCAGTAAAATCCCTGGCTTATTCCCGAATCAACATATATCCAGCTTTTGCTGTTTCGTTCAATTATATCAAAAATTTTGACAAGCAGAACACCGGAATTTGCAACAATAAAAGAACCCGGTTCGGTATATATTTCAACATTAAAATTATTTTTAATTTTTTGCAATAGGGGATTGATGATTTTTGCAATTTGATTAAGTTTGGTGTATTGGTTTACGTTGTGGGCAGGGAAACCGCCTCCGATATTCACAAAGCGAAGATTTATGTTGTTTTTTTTAAGTTCGCTTAAGATTTCGCAGCAGGTATTTAAAGCATTTTCCCAGGCAGTATGGCTTTTATTATTCCATCCCACATGAAAAGTTATTCCTATCGGATTAAGCTCATAAAGACGGGCTTTCTTTAAAAGATTTACTGATTCTCCGGCTGTAACACCAAATTTACCAGTAAGTTTCCATTCCGAGCCGTCATTTGCAACATTTATTCTTGCAAAAATACCGGATTTCGGTGCATATTTTTTTATTTTTTTTAATTCATTTTCTGAATCAAAAGCAAATTTTTTAATTCCGTATTTATAAGCATTTGCAATGTGTGTTGGAATTTTAACTGGATTACTGTATATCAGCAATTCGGGTTTTATTTTTTCCTTCTTCATTATTTCCAGTTCGCCGTCTGACGAGATTTCAAACCCGGAACCTAAACTTTTAAGTTTTCTGATAACAGAAGGATGATTGTTTGCTTTCAGAGAATAAAATATCCGTGCGCTTTCCGAAAAAATGGAATTATTAAAGTAATTATAATTGTGTTCAATTAATTTTTCGCTAATGATTAACCGGGGAGTATTAATTTTCTTTTTTTGCAAAAGAAC
>JAQUPB010000007.1:5750-41248 GCA_029004185.1 Bacteroidales bacterium
TAACTTATGAATATTATTAAAACCGAACATTTAAGTTAATCTTAAAGATAATCTTTCAGGGTTTGCTTTTTGAAATATTCTTTAAATTCAATGGTAAGTTTATTAAATAAATTTCCCATAAGACATTCATTATTGGGACAAATGGAGCGGTTCAAGGGGCATCCGTCTTCAATAATGACTCCTTCAACTGACTGGTAAATGTCAAGTAGGGATACATCTTTGGGTTTTTTACTTAATACAAAACCACCCGAAGGACCGCGTGTGGATTTCACAAAACCATCTTTAACAAGCCGCAGCATAACACGTGCAAGGTGATTTCTGGAAGCTCCTGTAACGTTAGCAATTGAATTTACATTCAGGTTTTTCTTTGATCTTGCTATCAGTACCATACTGTGAATTGCCAATGACGCAGCTTCTGACAGATGAATTACTCTTGACATGTTGTTATTTTATTTATTTGTGATTAACTGGTACATAAATCATGTGATATTAAAAATTTCCACATTTAAAAAGTTTGTTGTTTGTAGTTTGTTGTTGTTTTTATTTTTAACGACAAACATTTAAACGACAAACTAATTTTAATAACTGTTAGTTGCATTTATTCTATAATGTTTTCCTGTTAAATCTTCACTGCTTTTTAAAAAAGCCGTAATATATTCTTTTGCTTTTTTACAGGATTCATGTAAACTCATTCCCTTTGCAAGGTTTGCGGTTATTGCCGATGAAAGAACGCATCCAGAGCCATGTTTTTCAAATCCCTTTATTATTTCCGTTTCAAATATATCAATAGTTTGGTTACTAAACATTAAATCGCTGATTTTTTCAACTTCTTTGCTTATTACGCTTTTAAGATACACTATACAATTCCTGCTTAATTCCTTTGCACTTTCTTTATAATTTCCTGAAGGAAAAAGTTTCATCAACTCTTCATAATTAGGTGTTAACATATATACTTTAGCACATATGTTTATTAATTTTTTAAAATCAATACTTTTATGAAAATCAAACCCTGCACTTGCTTTTAGAACCGGATCCCAGATTATTTTAATTTTTCCATTTTTTGATTTAAGAAAATCAACTATTTTATCAAGTACTTCAAGGTTTTCAATTATTCCTATTTTGACAAAATCAAAATCATACCGTTTGCTCACAATTTCAATTTGTCTTTTTATTTTTGCTTCAGATACCCATTCAAGATCGTTGAATTCAAGATCGTTCTGATAAGTTAAAGCAGTAACAACAGCAACCCCGTAAACTTCATTTGCTTCAAAAGTTTTAATGTCAGCGAGTATTCCTGCGCCTCCGCTTGGGTCAAAACCGGCAATTGTCAATACATTAACCATTTCCGTATTTCAAATAATCGTAAATTTAACTATATTTCCCCGAAATTACTAAATAAACTGCATTATTTCATTTTTTAATTATTTTTGCAGTTAATAAATAAAAATTTTAAATATGTTTAAGAAAATTTTTTTATACTTTATCTGCACATTTGCGTTCATAATGTTTTTTTCCTGCAATAATTCAACTTCAAATGACGCAGCCAAATACAATGATTCTCTGGTATCACTTCAGTTAAGCATTGCCGATAAAATTGATGCACTTGATTCCACTTTTGCGGATTATAAATCCGATAAAATGGATAAGGCATACTCCGAAGCGATGAAGCAGGTTTTGACATCAATTGAGAAAGTCAATAAGATGAATGCTTTTAAAGATGAAAAGGAAATAAAAGAAGCGATGTTGAAACTTTTTGAAACTTATAAATCGGTACTTGAAAATGAATATTCAAAAATTATTGCTCTCAATAAACTTGCAGAAACAAAATTCAGCCTTTCGGATGAAAAGAAAGTAGATAAACTCTCTTCAGATATCGACAACAAACTTGATTCAGCAATTGTTGAAATTGAAAAGAAACAAAAGGAATTTGCAACGAAGTATAAAATTAAACTGGAAGAAGAATAAGAATTGCTTGGGGCATGGGGCTTAATGTTTGATTTTAAAAACTATTAACCATTAACAATTAACTTTCTTTACTTCAACGCCGAATATTCCCTCATTAGGTTAGCGGCAACAATTTCGTCTTTGAAGTTCATTGCATAGTTTAGTCCTTCGTTTATCATTGTTTCGCGAAGCTGCGAATCTTCAAGAACTTTTTTCATTGAATAAATTATTTCTTCAATATTGGATGGGTCGATGTAAATTGATTTAGGACCGCCTGCCTCGTTGAAGCAACTGCCTTTTGAAGTTATAACCGGTGTTTTTGAAAATAATGCTTCAAGTATCGGTATTCCGAATCCCTCAAAAATTGAAGGATAGATAAACAAGTAAGCAAGTTGGTAAATAGCAGGTAAATCCTCAATTCTCACATCCTGCAAGAATAAAATTTTTCTTTCCATGCGGTGGTCGTAAATGTATTGTTTCACCTGCCTGATATATCTTGTGGGTTTTCCTATTACAACAAGATAGGTATCCATTTTGCCTTCATTTATTGCTTTTACCACGCTTAAAAGATTTTTCCTTTCCTCAACAGTGCCGATATAAAGTATGAAATGCATAGGCAAATGATGCTTGCGGATTATTCTGTTTTTCTCTTCTTCGCCGACTTCATTTAAAAACATATTATCGCATCCCTGATAAACAACCGATATTTTACTTTCATCGGTTTTGAAGAAATTCACAATATCACTTTTTGTCTGGTTGCTGACGGCAATGATTTTATCTGCAACTTCACAACTATATCTGAATTTTTTTTCGTAAATATTTCTGTCAATTATTTTATAAAATTCGGGATAACGAATGAAAATCAGGTCGTGTATGGTAACAACTTTCTTTACGTTTTTTGATTTTATTCCGGCAGGCAGTTCGTTACTCAGGCCATGATAAATGTCAAGCCCCTTTTTTTCAATCTGATTTGCCAGCTGAAATGTTCTCCAGTATGAATTAAAGAATTTTCCGGTTAAATTACGTGGAGTTGAAACATGTACGTTCTCCGAGTGCAGATGAAAATTCTTTTTTTTATATTTAGGAGTAAAAAGGAAGTATTTATTTTCGGGAAAATATTTGCTCAACTGCAAAATTGTGTTCCTGCTGTAGCTTCCTAAGCCACTGCGGTTGAAAAAAGCACGTTTTGCGTCAAAACCGATTTTCATCTCAAATTAAATTTTACTCATAAAATTTTTCGATTCCGGGATACATTGATTTTTCCCTCGCAACATTCTGGGTGTAAATATAATAAAAAATTTTTGATTCTGCACATAAAATATTTTCAGAATCAAATAAATACACATTTACTTCGGCAATTTTTTTGTTCACACCTCCAATTGACGCTTTTAAAGTTAACTTTCCTTTATTCGTGTAAACCGGTTTTTTTAACCTTACTTCCATTTTAGTTGTTACTCCCGATGTTTTCAGTTTTACAAACACTGCCCAGCTTCCTATTTCATCCATCAATGTTGCCTGAATGCCGCCGTGCAGAATATTATTCCAGCCCTGATACAAATTATCGGGTTCCCAAAAAGCAACAATTTCATCGCCTTCTTCAAAAAATTTCATTTTCAAACCAAAGGGATGATGCGGACTGCAGCCGAAACAATTGTAATTTTCGGACTCAACAAACGGATTTTTTATCTTTTTCATCTTTACCAATATTTAAATACCCAATTCCCTTTTCGGGTCCCAGAATATTTTTTCAAAATTAATTATTTTATTTTCTTCAATTTTTATTCCTTCGTTTTCAAGAAGTTCTTTCATTATATCGCTTCCGCCGAAATAATTTTTACCTGTTAAAACTCCGTTGCGATTCACAACTCTGTGTGCGGGAACAGACTTTTTTTGAGTAAATGACTTGTTCATTGCCCATCCGACCATCCGTGCCGAACGTTTTGTGCCCAGATATTCTGCAATGGCACCGTAAGAAGTCACCCTGCCATGTGGAATCAACCGTGCAACTTCATAAACATTTTCAAAGAAAGAATTTTCAGTTTGTTTTTTCATTCTTTTACCTTAACGAAAACCTTATGTAACATATTTTTAAATTATTTTTCAAATGAATTTTTTCGTAATATGTCTGTATTGATTTTGCCTGGCTTTCGTTATCCGAACCGTACAAATCAGCGGTAGCAAACAAAAGTTTATGTTTTTCATTGTTTATGATTTCCAATGTGTAATTATAAAGAACAAAATTATCGGTTTTAAGATTAATAATACAATTGCCGGAAATAATATTTTTATAAATGTTCAGAAAGCGGGGCGAGGTCAATCTTTTTTTTGCTTTGCCGCTTGCAAGCTGCGGATCGGGGAAAGTAAGCCATATTTCATTTATTTCGTTTTTTTCAAAAAATGATTCAAGGTTTTCGATCTGAGTTCTAATGAAAACAACATTTTTTAATTTCTTTTCAATCGCATATCTACAGCCAACCCAGATTCTTGCTCCTTTAATGTCAATACCTATAAAGTTTTTTTCGGGATATTTTTCGGCTAGTCTTGTTGTATATTCGCCCTTTCCGCAGCCAAGTTCAAGAGTTATGGGTTTGTTATTGCCGAAATATTCATTCTTCCATTTTCCTTTCAAATAAAAACCCGATTCGTAATCTTTCTTCCCGGGCTGAAAAACATTACTGAAGTTACTTAATTCCGAAAACCTCCTGAGTTTATTTTTTGCCACAATAAAAAGTCATTATATTATTGACAAACCAGCCATGCTGATGCGTCGGTTTCTTCTTTGATTTTTTTCAGTTCTTTAACCGCATCGGTTCTGTTATCAAATCCGGCGTAGCTTACTATAAATAATCCGTCTTTATTTTTTAATATTTGCGCATTATAACCTTTTTTCTTTATTTTTTCGGAAAGTTTATTTGCATTTTCCTCCAGAGCAAAACATCCGCCAACAATAAAATATTTTGCATTGTTTTTTACTTCCTTTTTCACATCTTCTTTTACCTCTTTATTTTCGGCATTTTTTATTTCTTTATTCTCTGCCTTTTTCACTTCCTTATTCAAAGTATCTTTTGCTTCTTTATTAATAATATTTTTAGCTTCTTTTTCATTTTTATTATTTTGCTGCAAAATATTTTTTTCTTCTTTTTGTGTTTTTTGCGTTTTGATTTTACTTTTATTATCAGAATAATTATATCTGGTCAATAAAAATATTAAGGGAAGCAAAATTATCATTGAAATAAAAGAATAGACAAATATTTTGCCTTTTGTAGATTTGTTTTTCAGGCCGAATAAATTCCTTTTAGCTTTAACCGCATTTATTTCAGGCAATCCGAATGCATCGAGCAGGAAATTAAGAGATTTATTCTGACTGAATAGCACATAATTTTTTGAAGAAAGAGAAAAGACTCCAAAATCATCAATGGCATATTTTCTTTCTTTTAATAATTTTGTTTTAAGCATATCAACATATTCCCGAACCATTGTATCTGCAAGAGCTATAGCAATATTTTCAGTGGCAGCAATATGATTTGCCAGAACGTTGTCATTATTAGATTCGCTTTTAAAAAAAATCTTTTTTGAAGGAGGAAAAATGACTTTTTTTTGTGTGTCAATTTTCGATGAGGAATAAACCACCACAAAAGTTCCGATTTGGGGTAAAATCAGAATTTCTTTCCTGTATAGTAATTCTAAAATATATTTTTCAACTTTATGCATTTCTCAGAATTGATTCAAAAAACTTGTAATAATTATTATAAGGATTAAAGGATTAATTTCATAATTATCATACTTCTTACATCGTACTTCATAGATCGTAAATTTATATTAATCTGTGAACTTAGCGAAGCGTCTTCGTGAGCTCCTTTTTAATATAAATTTATTTGCGAATAATCTGCAACATATTTATTTTTTTCAAATCTTCAGGAGTATCTATTGAAAAACTTTCGTGTTCGGTTATTTCGATTTTTATTTTATATCCATTTTGGAGCCACCGCAGTTGTTCAAGTGATTCGGCAATTTCCAGCGATGATTGTTTGAGCTTTACTATTTGTTTGAGTATTCTGAATCTGTATGAATATATTCCTATGTGCTTATAAAAATCAAATGAGCCAAGCCATTCTTTTTGTTCTTTATTTCTAAAAAAAGGAATAGGCGAACGGCTGAAATAAATTGCTTCTTTATCTTTGTTAAAAACTACTTTTATTGTGCCGGGACTATATATTTCCTTATCGTTTTCGATTTTTTTAATAAGAGTTGCTATTTGTGTGTTTTTATTTTTAAAACATTTTGTAAGTTGAGTGATTTGTTCCGGCTGAATGAACGGCTCATCACCCTGAATATTTATTATGACATCATCGTCGGAAAATTTTATTTTTGTTTTTAACTTCTCTGCTGCTTCCAAACACCTGTCGGTTCCGGTTTTATGTTTTTCCGAAGTCATGATAACATTTCCGCCGATTTTTTTCACATGTTCAAAAATTCTTTTGTCATCGGTAGCAACTGCAAGATATGATAGTGATTTTGTTTTTTCTGACTGTTCATAAACTCTTTGCAGCATCGACTTTCCATTAATATCAATCAGCAATTTGCCCGGGAAACGCGATGATTTATAACGCGCAGGAATTATACCAATAAAATTCATTTATATTTTGTGGATTTATAAAAAAAATTATTTTTTCACCCTTCACCCTTCACAAATTCACAACTTCACAAATTAGAAAAGCCCGTGAATTTCAGCTTCAACTTTGTCTATAACAGTTCCAAGGTCTTTTTTGTTTTCACAGAAATTAATATTATCAACATCAATGACAAGAAGTTTTCCGAGTTTGTAAGTTGATGCCCATGCCTCGTAGCGTTCATTAAGGCGTGTAAGATAATCAATACGTATGGAACTTTCGTAATCGCGTCCGCGTTTCTGTATTTGTTTTACAAGCGTCGGAACCGTTGCACGCAGATATATCAATAAATCCGGTGGTTTTATAAACTGGTTTATCAATTCAAATAATGACTTGTAATTATTAAAATCACGGGTTGACATTAATCCCATTGAGTGCAGATTAGGAGCAAAAATATAGGCATCTTCATATATGGTTCTGTCCTGCACAACATTCTTACCGCTGTTTTTAATTTCAATTATTTGTCTGAAACGGGAATTAAGAAAATACACCTGCAGATTAAACGACCATCTCTGCATATCTTCATAAAAGCTGTTTATATAAGGGTTGTCTTCTGTATTCTCATACTGGGCTTTCCATTTATACTGTTTGGCAAGCAAAGTAGCCAATGTGGTTTTGCCTGAACCTATATTTCCTGCTATTGCAATATGCATAACTTTAATGTTTACTTGTTGGAATAAATGTCGATTTGTTTTTCATTAAAAAGATATAATCTGTTCTGCTCGATTCGTACTTTCGTTGAATTTGTGTCGGGTAAAATAAAATTCTTTTCTTCAAATGTTTTTATGTTGTAACTTTTAAATTTATTTTTTGAGCAGAAGTAAATATTATCACCTATAACCTGAAATGCCTGCAATTCTTTTATCGGAATGGTTTTTAAATATGTTCCGAAAGTATTAAAAATCAAAATTCCCGTTTCAGGATTATTCAAAAATAGGAAATCATTTTGAAATAAAAAAAAATTCGGATTCATATTTATTTTAAGCAGTTGACTTAAGTTGCCGCTGTTGAATAAAACACCAAGATTTTTATCGAGTTTGATAATCTGATAATTTCTTGAATCATATATCCAGGTGTCATTGTTTGCCGAAGTGCATGAAATAGTTGTCATTTCAAAACCAAGACTGGCAAGGTCAATTCCTTCGCCATTTATGCTTAAAGTGTTATCAAGAAAAATTATTCGGGAAAAATCTTTGTAGAAAACCATTATTTTTTGGGGATTACTGGCATCTACAAGAGAAATTTTACCATAATTTATATTACTGTAAATGGCAGTTTGCTTGCCGTTTTTGTCATATCCCCGTATGTTATCACTGCCAAAAACATATAAATTTCCGAGTTTGTCTGTGGTGAATTTTTCACCCGTTTCAATAGTTACACTTTTTATAAGAACAAAATCAGATGTGATGAATGAAAACAAAATAAAAACAATAATCAATAAAACTGATAAAGATGAAATCTTAATATTTTTAATCATTTTAAAGTTTGTGGTTTGTTGTTAAAAATCAAATTAATTTGTGGCCATAACTGTCAAAATACAGGTTTGCAGTTTGAAATAAAATAACAACAAACCTAATAAATTTTTTGCATTTATTACCTATGCATTATTAATTATTTCAGATATTTCTTCAATATGTTTTCTATTGTTTGATAATCGGGGTACTTTATTTTGTCCGCCGAGTTTTCCTTTTGTTTTAAGCCAGTTGTAAAAAGTATTCTGCGGAACAGCTTTAATTACCGGTTTACCCAATGTGAGATTATTATATCGTTTCGCTTCATAATCGGAGTTTACTGATTTCAGTGCATTATCAAGTATTTCATTAAAATATTCTATATTATCGGGATAATTTTCAAATTCAATCAGCCACTCATGTGCGCCGTTGTTATTGTCGCCGAAGTAAACAGGGGCGGCAGTATATTCCCTTATCAGTGCACCTGTCTTCTCACATGCAATAGCCAATGCTTTTTCAGCATTGTCAACCATAAGTTCCTCACCGAAAGCATTGATAAAACTTTTTGTCCTTCCTGTAATCTGGATTCTGAACGGATTTAAAGAAGTGAACTTTATTGTATCGCCGATATTATATCGCCATAAACCGGCATTTGTTGATATTACAAGAGCATAATTTTCATTTAATTTTACTTCTTCCAGCGATAATGTTTTTGGAAATTCCTTATTTAATTCATTCAAAGGCAAGAATTCATAATATACTCCGTAATCAAGCATCAAAAGCATTTCATCGGAATCCGACAAATCCTGAATCCCGAAAAATCCTTCCGAAGCGTTATAGGTTTCGAGATAACACATTTTTTCCGATGGGATTATTTTTTTGAACTGCTCGCGGTATGGATTAAAATTAACACCTCCGTGAATAAATACTTCAAGATTGGGCCAGATTTCCGGAATACTTTTATTTCCTGAGACTTCCAATATATATTTCAGCAAAACAAGAGTCCATGAAGGTACGCCGGCTATATTTGTAACATTAGCATTTATTGTTGCTTTCGCCATCTTATCGATTTTGCTTTCCCATTCATCCATTAAAGCAATTGCAATGTTGGGAACTCTTATAAATTCAATCCAGAAAGGCAGATTCTGAATTAAGATGGCAGATAAATCACCGTAATAAGATGCATTATTAAAATCGCTTATTTGGTGGCTGCCGCCAAGAGCCAATCCCTTGCCTGCAAACATCTGCGTGTTCGGATAATTATAACAATAAATTGAAAGTAAGTCCTTGCCTCCTTTAAAATGACATTCTTCAAGGGCTTCCTCGCTCACAGGAATAAATTTACTTTTATCATTTGTGGTTCCCGAAGATTTTGCAAACCATTTAATATCGGAATACCATAATAAATTCTGTTCTCCTTTGCGAAGACGGTCAATGTATGGCTTCAAAGAATCGTAATCCTGAATCGGAATTCTTTCTTTAAAAACACTTGGTGTTGTAATTGATTTGTAATCGTATTTTTTTCCCCATTCGGTATCTTTTGCTGCATTTATAAGCCGTCTGAACCATTCTGCCTGAACTTCATCGGGATATTTTATAAAAAGTTCAATCTGATGCATTCTTTTTTTCATCAACCACGATATGAAAGAATTCAGAATGGGCATGAGTTAGTTTAAAGTTTATAGTTCTCAGTTTTCAGTTGAAAATATCAATTTTTATTTTGCACAAAGTACTCAACAGCGAGGCGGTATGAGTCGAGTCCGAAACCGGTAATTACGCCTTTGCATTTTGAGGAAATCAATGATTTTTTTCTGTACTCCTCGCGTGCATAAATATTTGAAATATGAACTTCAATAACCGGTGTTGTAACAGAAGCAATAGCGTCAGCAATAGCAACTGAAGTGTGCGTATATCCTCCTGCATTTAAAATTATTCCGCAATAGGAAAAACCGGTTTCATGAATTTTATTTATTATTTCACCTTCCACATTCGATTGAAAATATTCGATGGAAATATTTTTATATTTCTTTTTTAATTGTTTGAAATACTCTTCGAAAGATTTTTCTCCATATATTGATTTCTCTCTTTTTCCGAGTAGATTCAGGTTGGGTCCGTTGATTATTATTATTTTCATCTGTCTATTTTTTTACAAATTTTACAGTTTTATTGTCGTAATTCAAAAGGTAAACTTTATTTTTCTCGAGTTTATAAATATTTGCTTTCATTGCTTTCCCGCTCATAAGCATTTTTCCCGACTGGTCATAAATTTCGTAAGATGTTATCGTAGAAAAATTTATTCCTTCGCCTCCTTTTTCAATTGTAACAATCACTTCGGGAATTTTAGGACGGTATTTCAGTTCGTTGGAAAAAAATTCTTTACCACGCGGAGTAATTTGTTTTAATCGGAAAATATTGTACCCCGATATTAAATTAATTGCAAAAGAATATGAGTTTGGAGCCGGTGTACCATTGCCGGGAACTTCTCCGAGTTTTATCCATCTGTTCCATCTGAACTGCTCAATTATAAAAGGAATTTTCGTGTTCTCATCCTTTGTTGTCCAAATAATGTTATTGTTTTTAATGTCAAATTTGAATGAAGTTATTGTGAAACCTCCTTTTGGCAGTAGAACTTCAGGATTTATAATCTGTGGTTTGCAATCGCTTTTGTGAGTGATTTTAATTATTATGCTGTCGTTGCTTTTTATGTCCAGTGAATAAAAATCTATTTCAAAAGTATTTGAATTGATGATGTCGCTTACTTCTTTATTATTAACCTTCAGGGCTGTAATACAAAATCCGGTTTCCGACGGGAAAGTAGGATTGTTTACATATAAATTTTCTCCACAGTAAATACCTTTCAAAATCAATTCTGCAGGAAAAATTTCAGCAGGAGAAATAAAAACAATCACAAGGAATAAAATCTTTTCTGTTGATTTTTTAAAAAAATATTTTATTTTATTTTTTATCATGCCTTGAATTCGTTTCTTAAAATTTGTTTTAACTTAAATAAACTTACATTATACTCCATTTTGCCTTCTTTCAGGAAAGAAATAAATCCCGTTTGTTCTGATACAACAATAGCCACGGCATCCGATTTTTCTGTAATTCCGGCTGCCGACTTGTGTCTTAATCCGAATTCTGTCGGAAATGCAGGATTATCGGTAACAGGCAGAATGCACTTTGCCGCCGTTATTTTTCCATCACTTATAATAATTGCACCATCGTGAAGAGGATTGTTCTTAAAAAAAATACTTTCTATTGCTCTGGTTGAAATTCTTGTTTCAACAACTTCACCCGACTCTATGTATGTCGTCAGCGGTGATTTTTCGGCAATAACAATCAATGCTCCCGTTTTGGAATGTATCATGTTTTTGCACGCATTAACTATTTCAACTATATCCTGTCCCTTTATAATATTATAAATTCCCGCACCGAAAATATTTTTTTTCGTTCCATTTATAAAAAATTTAGGTTTTCCAATTAACAGTAAAAACTGTCTTATTTCGGGCTGGAAAACAATTATAAGCGCAAGAACACCCACTCCAAGAAAAGCTCCGAGAATGTTGCTTAACAATTTTAATTTAAAATAATCAACAACCTGCCAAACAACATAAATGGATATAATGCCGATAAAGATGTTAACGGCTGCAGTTCCCTTGATTGCCCTGTAAAGCTGAAATAATAAAAATAAAACGAGAACTATGTCAATTACATCAACAAAATGAATGTTTTTAAAATCAATAGCAGTACTCAGCATAATTTATCAGCAGTATTTAAAAGTCAATATTAATAATATTTTTACAAATAAATAAATATTATTTATTTTTACAAATCATAAATAACTATTGATAACCTTATAATATGTGTTAAATAAAAGAATTTAGCTGTACTTTAGCAAAAAAACGAAATACTGTAATTATGAAAATGCAAGTTCGTAAACCAACTTCACAGGAAACTGAAAAAACAAAAAACTGGGATACATGGAATAAAGAACCTTCGGAATTTGAATGGGAATATGATTCAAAAGAAACATGTTTTATTCTTGAAGGCAATGCCGAAGTTACCGACAAAGAAGGAAATAAAATTCAGTTCGGACCCGGCGACTGGGTTGAATTTGAAAAAGGACTGAAATGTACGTGGAAGATTAATAAAGCAATAAAAAAGAAATATTATTTCGATTAAATTTCAAAATAAAAAAGAGTTGTTGTCAAATTATTTGATTGTAAAATTGTTAAATTGTTTTTTCACTTCGATGTTCGGTGTTCGATGTTCGATATTTATTTTATTTTTTTCCGTCCTGCTTTTCAGCGTTTCCGGCTATTCCCAGAATATAAGAGGAGGACCGATAGTAGGGCTTAACATGTCGCAGGTTGACGGCGACAGGGTATACGGATTTCATAAATACGGATGGCACACCGGTGCAACCGCCATAATTCCCTTGCCTGCAAACTTTTCCGTTCATCTCGAAATTTTATATAACCAAAAAGGCAGTTACCAAAAGCCACGTTCTACCGACTCCCTGGATGGTTCATTGAGATTAATTTTAAATTATCTTGATGTTCCGCTATATCTGAATTATTTTGACCAAAAGGGAAAATTAAATTTCGGCTTAGGATTATCATGGGGACGACTTGTTGAATTCAGTGAAATGCAGGATGGATATAAGCAAAATTATACGGTTAATCCCTATCGCAGTGATGATATAGATGTTTTCCTTAATTTTTATACGAGCATTTATAAAGGTTTGAAGTTTTGCGGGCGCTACTCATATTCAACAAAGAAAGTCCGCACCAAATATTTCTCCGACGGAAAATCAATGAACCAGTTTCATAATATAATTACCTTTTCCGTAATGTACATTTTCCGCGATGAAGCGAAGATTGTTAAGAATAATTAAGTTGTGAAAAATCAAAACCGCCACAGATTCACAGATTAATTATTATTTTTTTTGTCTGTGAATCTGTGGCGATTTTTAATTAAAAATAAATCCCATGCATTTTAACTTTATCAATTCTGTTAAATTCTATGGCAGGAGCTGGAAATTTAAGCATGTTTAACGCCTGAAAAATAGTATTTACAAATTTCGATTTTGTTTTAATCCTTGACAAATCCAGATCTAAAGAAACATAATATTGGCGGTATCGTTCATATATCGGCAGTATGCTTCCGTTATAATCGTACGGATTATTTGTGGCACCAAGCATTCCGTCAGCACCATAGCCAAATGAAACATTAAGCCATTTCGGGAATTTTGAATTTTTATTTAAAAAAGAATATATGTTGCACGAAATCCAATATGTTTGTCCGTTGTAATCTTTAAGCCAGTTTTCCTGAAGATTTTTTCCGAGCAAATCCGGTCGGTATTTAGCATATTTTGTTTGATGAAACGAAAATTTACCAATAATTTTTTGTTCGTTCCATGCCAACTGTTGCGAAATAGCAGCAAAAGAGCCTAAAACATTTGCAGTCATATCGCCCAAAGAAAATCCCCAGTGATCCGAAAAACCATCAAGAATTTCAATGTTTGTCAGGTAAAGAGTTCCGATTAATCCGCCTAGCCAGATTGCCTTTTTTCTTTCTATTCCAGTCCAGTTAAAAAGTTTTATTCCATAAGTTCCTATATAATATGCTGTATAAAAATGTCCGAATTTATCAACCTGCATCCACTCATCATTATCGTTAAAAAAATGAAATGATGATTTCGGGTAGTCTTTATACCACAAATCATTTAATAAATATAACGATACCCCATAACCCACAGCACATGTTCCTGTGAGAAATAACAATCTTTTGGAATTGTATTTATTTTTAAATTGAGATGAATCAACCTGTGCGGATATCTGAATAAAATAAAAAGTAAATAATATTAAAAATATTTTTTTCATCTAACAGATTGCGTATAATTAATGAAAAAATATTTCTCGCAAAGTTCGCAAAGGAAGCGCAAAGAAAATATACACTTTGCGGTCTCTGCGGAATTTAACTTAGCGGTCTTTGCGTGAAACATATTCGATAAAATATAAATTACTTAATAAAATAAGGATTGAAATTTAAAACAACTTTTAACTTACTTGCAAAATTTAACGAGTTCTTCATAAAGTTTATGAGTGGGCAATCCCATTACATTAAAATAAGATCCTTCAATTTTACTGATGCCTATATAACCTATCCATTCCTGTGCCCCGTATGCTCCGGCTTTATCATAAGGTTTGTATGTGTTAATATAAAATTCTATTTCCTCTTTTGTGAGTTTTTTAAAATAAACTTTTGAAACATCATAAAAAGAAACCATTTTATTTTTTGATTTCAGGCAAACTCCGGTAATTACTTCATGCATATTTCCTGAAAGCTTTGAAAGCGTGTTAAAAGCATCGGTATAACTTTTTGGTTTGTCCAGCACTTTATTATCCATGAACACCAGCGTATCGGCCGAAATAAGAATAGTTTTTTTATTTTTTATTTCATCAGCAAAAGCATTTGCCTTAAGTTCGCATAGATAAATTGGAATTTTTTCACGTTTGTATTCCTTCGGGTATTTCTCATTAATTTCTTTCGTTTTTATTTTAAATTTTATTCCCATTCCCTCCAGCAACTGCTGGCGACGCGGCGACTTTGAAACTAATATGAAATTATAATTGTTAAATATATTCATTGTTTTAAAAGTTTGTAGTTTGTTGTTCGTAGTTTGTTGTTGTTGTTTAACCACGAACAACAAACTTTTAAACGACAAACGTAATTTAGTTATTAAAAGGCCATATATGAAAAAGAGTTAAGTGAAACACTACGATTGCGAAAATACCGGTAAACATAATAAACTTCACCAAATTACTTGCATTGCTATAGTCCCTTCTTTTGTTTGCTTTAGGAACAATATAAAACATTAAAATAAGAGGAATCTGGACAAAAATCATAAGATACCAGAATAAAACCAACAATCCCTCTTCATAAACAACATTTTGTATAAGTACAATTGAAAAAAATACAATACATGAAAAGGCAAGTATTATTATCTCGCTGTTTTTTATTCCGAATTTTATAGGTATTGTTTTGCATCCTATTTTTCTATCGCCTTTTATGTCTTCAATATCTTTGATTATTTCGCGAATCAGATTTATGAAAAATGCAAAAAATGCAATGGCAAAAAGTCCTTTCTTCAAATCGGAAAAATTAAAAATTGTTATATCAAATTTACTTTTCATCATTGAAATCTCAAAAAACCAAACAAGCAAAGGCACTATTGCTGCATGCAATGAAACTATTATATTTCCTATTAAAAATGTTTTTTTCAGATATGTCGAATACGACCACAATAAAATTATTGCAGCTACATAAATCAATATTAATTTGAGATTTGCTACAAGTATTGACAAATAAACGGCAACAACAAAGGCAATGGCATTTAATATAATATGCAGAAAAATAGCACGGCTTCTTTTAATATAACGCCCAAGAATAACTTTTTTAGGACGGTTTATCCAATCGGTTTTGATATCGAAATAATCGTTAATGATATAACCTGCTGCCGCTACCAGCATAGTTGAAAGAACAAGCAAAAAGAAATTAAAATCATTAAGCTGAAGTTCGGTGTCGGTATAAAATCTGAAATGCGGTTTTAACATGCAATACCTCACAGTGTATTGCATCAATGCAATAATAATAAGATTTTTGTATCGTATGAGCCGCAGATAATTATTGGTTTGCTCAATTATCGATCTTAATTGTATATGTCGTAAAAAGTTTAACATTCAGTTAAAAAGTTTTCAGTTTTCAGTTCACAGTTTTTAGTTTCTATAGTTTAAAAAGATGGTGTTTGTTTCATAATGTTCGAATACAAGGCTTTCGAGGTTTTCAAATCAGGAGTTTACTAATGTAAATGACTGATTTTAAAAACGAGAGTAACGCAGTATTCGGACATTATGGACAAACAACAGTTACCAACAAAAAGCATTATCATTCATCCACTTTCCATGTAATTTCATAACCTGCTCAATAATATCCCTTGCGCAGCCACCACCACCACTTGCTTCTGAAATATAAACCGAGATTGATTTTATTTCATTTGCCGCATCCGAAGGACAGGCAGGCAATCCCGCCATTTGCATTGCTTTATAATCGGGAATGTCATCTCCCATATATAAAACATTTTTCTGCTCCAGATTCCTATCTTTCATGTATTTATCAAGGACTCTGCACTTATCACCTGTTTCCATAAAAATATCCCTGACTCCTATTCTTTCAAATCTTTTTCTTATAGAATCGGCTTTTGCACCAGAAATTATGCATACGTTATATCCGTTTTTCAATGCAAGCTGAATTGCGTATCCGTCCTTTGCATTCATTGTTCTTATTTGCTCCCCGTCAGGCATTGTTGATACAAAACTGCTTGCCAGAACGCCGTCAACATCAAATACAAAAGTTGTTATGTCTGCCAATAATTGCCTGTAATTTGTCATTTTTTATTACAATATACTAAAAATATATAATACGAAATTTATTTAAAAACTGTTTCATTATTAAATCAATTTAAAATAATAAAAAGCCATCATAAAACTTATAGTTTCTGCATTTTAATAAAATTTTAATGTATATTTTATGATAAAAAATGAATTTTTATAAAAATTTGTTTAGATTGTTTAAATAATCGAAATTTACTTTCTTTTAAAGTATTATTTATGGAAAAATTGGCAGTAGTGGCACTTGGAGGCAATGCTCTTATAAGGGAAGGGCAAAAGGGAACAATAGATGATCAGGAATTAAATGTTTATGATACATGTACCTGCTTGCTCGAGTTAATTAAAAGCAAATACAACATAGTAATAACTCACGGCAACGGACCTCAGGTAGGCAACATTCTTCTGCAGAACATTGCAGGAAATAAGGTTTTCGGACTTCCTATAATGCCGTTGGATATTTGTGGAGCTTTTTCGCAGGGTTTTATCGGACTTATGCTCGAACAGCAATTGCGAAACGTGCTTAAAGAAAGAGACATGGAGCGCGATGTAATTACAATTATTACTCAGGTAATTGTTGATAAAAATGATGATGCTTTTAAAAATCCCACAAAGCCCATAGGACCTTATTATACAAAAGAGGATGCTGACAAAATATCTTCAGAAACTAAAGCTGTATTTGCCGAAGACCCAAAAGGCAGAGGATGGCGGAAAGTTGTAGCATCGCCAAAACCATTGGTAATAGGAAACAGGAAGTCAATAGAAAAACTTTCCAGAGACGGGCAGGTTGTAATTGCTGTTGGAGGAGGAGGAATTCCGGTGTTTTACGTAAAAGAAAATAAATTGCAGGGCATTGATGCCGTAATTGATAAAGACCTCGCCTCTTCATTGCTTGCAACACAGATAAATGCCGATGAATTTTATATTCTCACCGATGTTCCCAAGGTGAGCATTAACTTCCGAAAACAAAATGAAAAACAACTTGATGTAATTACAATTAATGAAGCAAAGCAATATCTCAATGAAGGGCATTTTGCCGAAGGGAGTATGGCACCGAAAATAAAAGCAGCGATGAACTTTGTTGAAGCTACCGGCAGAAAAGCTGTAATCACTCAGGCATCCGAACTTGGGAAAAAAGATGCAGGAACAATAATTATTGCAAACGGGAAATAATTTTTTTTACTTTTGTTTTTTTATAAATTTTATAAACTTATAAACTATGCCAGTAAATTTAAAAAACCGAAGTTTTCTTAAACTTCTCGACTTCACACCCGAAGAAATAAAATTTTTGTTGAATCTTTCAATAGACTTAAAGAAAGCTAAATATTCGGGAACGGAACAGCAAAGATTAAAAGGTAAAAATATCGCTTTGATTTTTGAAAAAGATTCAACCCGTACGCGATGTGCTTTTGAAGTAGCCGCCCAGGACCAAGGTGCTCATGTAACTTATCTGGGACCCACAGGCTCGCAAATTGGCAAAAAAGAATCAATGAAAGATACGGCAAGAGTTCTGGGAAGAATGTACGATGGAATTGAATACCGCGGATATGCACAGGATATAGTTGAAACATTGGCGAAATATGCTGGTGTTCCTGTATGGAACGGATTGACAAACGAATTTCACCCTACGCAAATATTAGCTGACTTTCAGACAATGCTCGAACATATAGATAAACCTATACATAAAATATCATTTTGCTTTTCAGGCGATGCTCATAATAATGTCGGAAACTCTTTAATGGTTGGTGCTGCAAAGATGGGCATGGATTTCAGAGCTGCTGCTCCGAAAAATTGTCAGCCAGATGAAAAACTTGTTGCAAAATGTAAAGAAATAGCAAAAGAAACAGGTGCTAAAATAACTATTACCGATAATGTTGCGGAAGCAGTAAAAGGAGTTGATTTTATTTATACCGATGTTTGGGTATCGATGGGAGAACCAGATAATGTTTGGGAAGAAAGAATCAAGCTTTTAAAACCATTTCAGGTGAATAAAAAAATGCTTGATTTAACCGGCAACCCAAATATAAAATTTTTGCATTGTCTTCCTGCATTCCATAACAGAGAAACTGCAGTTGGCGAGCAGATCCATCAGAAATTCGGACTCGACGGCATGGAAGTAACCGAAGAAGTTTTCGAATCACCTGCATCAGTTGTTTTCGATGAAGCTGAAAACAGGGTTCATACAATTAAAGCTGTGATGGTGGCAACTCTGGGGAATTAAAAATTTGATATTTGAAATTTGAAGTTATGAAAGCTGCTCTATATGATAATAAGAGTGGCTTTTTAACTTTTATAACTTTATAAACCTTACAAACTTTATAACTACTATTCCATTTTATGAGAAAAGTTTATTGTGTTGGTGAAACGGTTTTCGACATAATTTTTAAAAATTCCAAACCTATTGAAGCAAAACCAGGCGGGTCGATGCTTAATACTGCTGTTTCTCTCGGCAGAATGAATGTTCCCGTAAATCTTGTTTCTGAATACTCAAAAGATGCTGTCGGCAATTTAATTGATGATTTTTTAAAAAATAATAACGTAGGTGTTGATTATATATTCAGATTTATAAACGGCAAAACTCCTTTGGCTCTTGGTTTTCTCAATAATGAAAACAATGCCGATTATTCGTTTTATAAAATTTATCCCGAAAAAAGACTGGCAGTTAATTTTCCTGAAATAAAAAAAGACGATATTATATTATTTGGTTCCTTATATTCGATTTCAAAAGAAATCTGGGATATAATTAACGGTTTTCTTAAAAAAGCAAAGCACAAAAAAGCAATACTCATATATGACCCTAATTACAGGACTTCCAATCTGCTCGACATAAAGAAAATTAAACCGTATATTCTTAAAAGCATTTCTTTTGCAGATATTGTTAGGGGCTCAGATGAAGATTTTAAACATATTTTTGGTACAACAGATTCTGAAAAGACTTTTGATTTCATAAGAAAAAATAATTGTTTCGATTTTATTTATACTGCAAATAAAAATGGTGTTTATCTGCATACCGAGAATTATTCAAAAAAATATAAAGTTCCGGAAATAAAGCCCGTGAGCACAATTGCCGCAGGCGATAGCTTTAATGCGGGGTTGATTTATTCGATTCTGAAAAATAAAATTTCATTCGAAAAAATAAATTCCATAAAACCCGAAATCTGGAATGATATAATCAAAACCTCAATTGATTTTGCTACTGATGTTTGTTTGAGTTATGAGAATTATGTTTCCGCAAACCTGACAGAATCGTTAGAAATGAAAACCCGACAGATTCGATAGACCTGTCAGAGTTTAATATATAAATATTATTTATTCTTTTCCGAAAACTTTCTTCCTGCTTCGAGTGCCGCAAGGTTTAAATTAACAACGGCATCACCTTTTTTCCCGAAGATGAATTTAATTGCACCCTGAAACTTTTCATATGGCAGATTTAAAAACGGAGATGCGGCGCCAAGAATAACAACATTTGCGGCTTTTACCGAACCTATTTCCTTTGCAATTGTATCAGCATCAATTGCAATATTGTTTTTTACGGATTTAATTTCTGCCATTATTTTATCAATATGAGGATAATCGGGAATGTTTATAAAAGGATTTGTATTTGTAACAAGCCATCCTTCTGCCGAAAGCCAAGGTAAATATCTCAGCGACTCCATGGGTTCAACGGAAATAATCATATCAGCTTTTCCTTTCGGGATAAGGTCGGAATAAATTTCTTTATCGGAAATTCTCAGATGCGACTGCACATCGCCGCCTCTCTGGCTCATTCCGTGAACTTCCGATTGTTTTAAAAATAATCCTGCGTCAAGAGCTGCAAAACCTATAATTGCGGAAATAGAAACTATTCCCTGTCCCCCAACACCTGAAATTATTATGTCGTTTCTCATTGTTACTTGTTTTTAAATTTCTCTTTATTTTTTTTATTTAATGTCTGGATACATTCCCTGCGTGGAATTATAACTGACACACCTTTATATTCAATTTCTTCTTTTATTATTTTAACATTTGTTTCGTGCTGATTTTTCAAAGGTTTAATAACACGAATATGTTCCAGCTCAACACCAACTCCTTTGCATATTTCTTCAATCTTACCGAATCCGGGAGTATCCTGACCACCAGTCATTGCTGTTGTGAGGTTATCAAGGATAAAAATCGTGACTTGCGATCTACTATTACATGCATCAAGCAATCCCGTTATTCCGGAGTGAGAAAATGTTGAGTCGCCAATAGTTGCTACTGATGGATGCAATCCACCGTCTGCTGCTCCTTTTGCCATCGTTATTGATGCTCCCATATCTACACAGCTGTTAATTGCATTGTATGGAGGTAAAGCACCCAAAGTATAACAGCCGATATCGGAAAAAACAGCATATTTATCATATCCGCGCAATGCTTCATTCAAAGCAATATAAGTATCACTATGCGAACAACCGTCACAAAACGACGGAGGACGAGGGACAACGACCTGTGGAACATCTTTACCTTTTGTATCTGTCAATCCCAGAGCAACAGCAACAAGATTTGGAGTTAGTTCTCCGTCACGCGGTAATGTTCCATCCAAGCGCCCTTTTATTGTTTTCCCTTTTGCAAGATAACCTTTCAGCATTTCTTCAACAAAAGGCATTCCCTCTTCAATAACCAGTATTTCTTCACACTCATTATATATTTTTTCAATCATTTTTTTTGGAAGAGGATATTGCCCGATTTTTAAAACAGGATAATTGAGATTTGTGTTTTGAATATTTTCCATCAGGTAATTGTAGGCAATGCCGCATGTTATTATTCCGAGCTTTTTATCACTTCCATCTTTATAAAAATTAAACGGCGATTCTTCCGATTCTTTTTCAAGCAAAGGCTGAACTCCTAGAAGTTTTTTATACTTTTTTCTTGCAATTGCAGGAAGTAAAACAAACTGTACGAGGTCTTCGGGAAGTTTTAAATTATTTTGTTTTTTTATATCACGTTGTTGAACTCCCGCTCTTGAATGAGCCATTCTTGTGGTAATTCTCATTAAAACAGGAAGTTTGTATTTTTCAGACAAATCAAATCCGTAAAAAGCCATATCATATGCTTCCTGTTGATTTGCGGGTTCAAGAAAAGGAATAAGAGAGAATTTTCCATAAAACCGAGAATCCTGTTCGTTTTGTGAAGAGTGCATCGAAGGGTCATCCGCAGAAACAACAATACATCCGCCGTTAACACCTGTAAAAGCAGAATTTATAAACGGGTCGGCGGCAACATTTAAACCAACATGTTTCATGCAAGCCATTGCACGCTTGCCCGTGAATGACATACCAAGAGCTGCCTCAACAGCAGTTTTCTCATTTGCCGACCATGTACATTGAATATTCAGTTCTTTGGCTTGTTTGGAATGTTGAACAAATTCCATGATTTCGGTTGAAGGTGTTCCGGGATAAGCATATATTCCGGACAAGCCGGCATCTATTCCGCCCTGTGCAATTGCTTCATCACCTAATAATAATGATTTTCTCATTTTAATTTACGAGTTTAAAAAATGATTTTAATATTTCCGTGTAAAACTAAAAATATTGAAATCAATTACCAAAAAATATTTATTATGGTTTTTTTCGTCTGCGAAATTATCAGACCTACCAATATAAGAATCATGCCGGCGATTTTTCCTGCAGTTATTTCTTCAGATAAAATAAAATAGGAAAGCACAACTGTAAAAACAGGAATAAGATTTGTATATACGTTCACTCTGTTCACTCCGATTTTTTTCATGACAATAATAAACATCATAAATGCAAGTGATGATGCGAAAACAGAAAGCAAAACCAAAGAACTTACCAGCTCCGAATTTAGTTTTATCTGTATGATTTTATTAAAATCAAAAATCAAAAATAAAGGCATGAATAAAAACATCCCGATAATATTCTGATATGTGACTATTGTAAATGCAGAATATTTGGCTGAAAGTCTTTTAACATATACAGTATAAAATAATGCCGAAAGAACCGCAAAAAACAAAAAACACACACCCAGTGGAGAAGCTGAAAAAGAAAGATTTTTTTTCAAAACCATAACAACTATTCCCAAAAACGAAACAACAATCCCTATAATATTTGTTAAGGTGATTTTTTCTTTGAGCATAAAAAACGCCATGATAGGCGTAAAAACAGGTATCGTAGAAATTATTATTGAAGCCATTGATGCGGGAACAAGTGTCAACCCGAAACTTTCACCTATAAAGTAGCAGAACGGTTCGCACAATGCAACAATAAGCAAAAGCTTAATATCTTCAGATTTGATTTTCTGAATCTTTCCGAGCGGTTTTAAAACAGCAAACATAATCACCGATGCGATTACAAGACGTAAAAAAACAATCGTTATCGGCGGATAATATTTGTTGGCAATTTTGAACCAAATGAACGACATCCCCCAGAAAAGCATCGGAAGAACGGCAATGATGTAAAAATATATTTTGTTTTTGTTGTTCATCGCTTCAAATTTGCTTATGCAAATTAATGAAAGTTATTTTGGTTTACAATAAATAAAAAATATCGAATATCGAACACCGAATGCTGAATATCGAAGTAAAAAAGCCCTAATACTTCAGGACTTTTTAAACTGAAAACTTCAAACTTTAAACTGTTTTCGTAGCGAAGAGGGGATTTGAACCCCTGACCTCCGGGTTATGAATCCGGCGCTCTTACCAACTGAGCTACCTCGCCATAAGATTTGAAGTGCAAACCTACTGATTTTTTTTGGATTTTAAAATAACTGAAATGAAATTAATTTAATCATTTCACGTTATTAATTTATAATTTTATGCAAAATTTATAATTTTGAAAAAAGCAATAGTATCGGTAACAAATGATTTATCGACCGACCAGAGGGTTGACAAAGTTTGTTTGTTTTTAACAAAACTCGGTTTTGAAGTTATTTTAATCGGCAGAAGAAAAAGAAACAGCTTGCAGCTTGAAAAGCGTCAGTACAAAACCGAAAGAATGTTATTATTGTTTGAAAAAGGACCTTTATTTTATGCTGAATATAATATCCGTCTTTTCTTTTTATTATTAAGAACCAAAGCCGACATACTGGTTTCAAACGATTTGGATACGTTACTTGCAAATTATATTGCTAAATTTTTTAAAAGATGCGATTTGGTTTATGATACTCATGAGTATTATACAGGCACACCTGAATTGGCAAACAGACCTTTTGTAAGAGACATCTGGAAAAGAATTGAAAAATTCATTTTTCCGAAATTAAAAAATGTTTTTACCGTCAATCAGTCAATTGCTTATTTATACAAATCGGAATACGGAATTGAATTGAAAGTTGCAAGAAACATACCATCTAAATCATTGAAAGAAAAGTTAAATTTCAATATTGATAAAGAAAAGAAAAAAATTGAACTTGGATTACCTTTAAACAAAAAAATAATTTTACTTCAGGGAGCTGGAATAAACATTGAAAGAGGTGCAGAAGAAGCAGTACTTGCTATGAAATATATTGATGAAACAATATTGCTGATTATCGGAGATGGTGACATTATACATTTATTAAAGAAAATGGTTAAAGAAAACAATCTTTCGGAAAAGATTATTTTTATTGACAAACTTCCTTATCTGAAATTACTTGAATACACAATTCTTGCTGACATCGGTCTGACTCTGGACAAGGACACGAATATAAATTACCGTTACAGTTTGCCCAATAAATTATTTGATTACATTTATTGCGAAGTGCCTGTACTTGCTTCTTCTTTAATAGAAATAAAAAATATTATTGAAAAATATAACATAGGTGAAATCATCGAATCACATGAACCTCAACACATTTCTTTAAAAATAAAAGGAATGATAAACGATAAGGATAAATTAAAAAAATGGAAAGAAAATTTGAAAATTGCTTCAAATGAACTATGCTGGGAAAATGAAGAAAAAGAATTACTAAAAGTATACAGCCAATATGCCTGAAAAACATTTGCATGTAATTTCTTTCGACATTCCATATCCGCCACGTTACGGAGGAGTGATTGATGTTTTTTATAAAATAAAAGCATTAAAAAATGAAAGCGTAAAAATTCATTTGCATTGTTTTGAATATGGAAGAGGTGAAAAAGGAAAGCTTGAACAATATTGCGAGACGGTGAATTATTATGAAAGAAATACTTCAATAATAAAGCATTTCAGTTTAAAACCATACATTGTAAATTCAAGAATTTCGGGTGAACTCGTTCAAAACCTACTGAAAGATAATCATCCTGTTTTATTTGAAGGACTGCATACCTGCGGAATATTAGACGATACGAGATTAAAAAACAGGTTTAAAATTTTCAGAGAAAGCAATATAGAACATCAATATTACTGTCAGCTTTGCAAATCGGAAAAAAATATTTTTAAAAAAATATTCTTTTTAATTGAAGCAATGAAATTAAAGAGTTTTGAGTCGGTTGTTAGAAAAGCTGATTTATTTCTGGTCGTTTCAAAAGAAGATGAAAAATATTTTAAAGAAAAATATTCAGCAAATAAAGTTGTTTATCTGCCTTCATTTCATCAGAATAATGAAGTTAATTCTTTAACAGGGTTTGGTGATTATGTTTTATATCACGGAAACCTCAGTGTACCAGAGAATACAAGTGGTGCAGAATACATAATAAATATTTTTAAAGAATTAAACATTAAACTTGTAATTGCCGGGTTAAATCCTCCTGATTTTTTAAAAGATAAAATTGCAGATTTTAAAAATATCGAATTATTTGCAAATCCCTCAGATGAAGAAATGAATAAACTGATAAAAAATGCACAGATAAATTTTCTGATTACATTTCAGGGAACAGGATTAAAATTAAAACTATTGAATGTTTTATTTTCAGGAAGACATTGCCTTGTTAATCCGGAAATGCTTGCAGGCACAGGTTTGGATAATTTGTGTGAAATCAGGAACTCCGGAAAAGAATTTATGTCGGCAATTAAGGAATTGATGAAAAAAGAATTTACAAAAGAAGAAATTGAAAAAAGAAAGCAAATACTTGGTAAAAACTTTTCGAATTCAGAAAACGTAAAATTATTGATTGACTTTATACCATGTTAGCCACGGAAGCTTCAAAAATTCTTCCATTTTCGCATTTTAAAGTTCTTGCAGGAAATTTCGAAAACAAAGGATAGTCGTGGGTTGCCATAAAAACAGTTCTTCCTGTTTTATTAATGTCAAATAAAATATTTACAATTTCCCCTGAAGTTTCAGGGTCAAGATTTCCTGTGGGTTCGTCGGCAAGAATAATTTCAGGATCGTTGATCAAAGCCCTTGCTATGGCAACTCTTTGCTGTTCGCCGCCGGAAAGTTCATGAGGCATTTTAAATCCCTTGGTATTCAATCCAACTTTTGTAAGCACTTCATCAAGCCGGTCTTTAATAAGATTTTTGTCTTTCCATCCGGTAGCCTTCATCACAAAAATAACGTTATCATTAACTGTTCTGTCCATCAGTAATTGAAAGTCCTGAAAAACTATTCCTAATTTTCTTCTTAAGAAAGGTATTTCTCTTCTTTTGATTTCTTTAAGATCGTAACCCACAATACTGCAATTGCCGTCGTATAAATCGATATCTGCATATAAAGTCCTCAGCAAAGTGGATTTTCCTGTGCCTGTTTTGCCTATCATGTAAACAAATTCACCGCGTTTGATTTGAAACGTAACATCAGTTAAGATTAAATTAAACTTATGTGATATTGTTGCTTTATTAAATTCAATAACAACATCGAGAGGCATTGTGGTTCCAGTCATAAAATGATTTTTAGAATTTTCTGCATTTATAAAATTTTTGCATTTTAGTCTTGAAATTTCTCCAGCCCTCACCTTTTCCGCAACTTCCTTTTGCAAAATTAATTTTTAATGAAAAATACAGATCAAGTCCTGTGAAATCATTAAGACTAAGGAAGCCACCAAATTTATCGGTTCCTATAGTAAGGTTGAATAACCTGACTGAGAATCCCCATCGCGGATAAATATAATCATAAAGTGATAAGGGTAAATTTATTTCAAACCATCTTCTTTCATATCTCGGAGTAAATGAAATTTGGTTCGGCCTTCTCACAAAAGCATTACCAAAATCCAATCCCTGAACCAAAGTACTATTGAGATACCAGTATTTTCTGTAATGATAATCAAACTGAATCGAAACGCCTTTTGGCAAACCGAGATTGAAATTATTTGTTCTTGTGCATTGACCGGCAAACCTGACACCCAGATCCTGATCAAACCTGTCTTTATCGGAATATTTGTGTATGTTCACCCATGTTGTTGATGCATCCTGAATGTCGTATTTTGTAGCATGCTTTTTAAAATTAATTGCACCGATATCAAGAAATGATAATCCTATTTTATAAATATAATCTCTGTATTTTTGTTCGCAAAGTTTTCTAAACCGCATGGTTGACTCACTCGGTTTCCTTTCATATGTAAAGCCAATATCAAAAGCAAAAGTTCTGCCGTTAAAAATATGTGCATCAGTGTAAGCATATTCTGCTTTAAGATTATTCATTACCAGGGTTGTGTCATTGGGGACGTAATAATTGGCCCCGTAGTCATTCAGATAAAGACCCATAATGCCCAGGTCTTTCTTAATTGTAATTCCGCCTGCAAAAAAATCCATTTTATTGGAATAAAAAATATAAGCATAGCTCAAGGCAATTTCTCCCCACAGCAATCCTGCCACTTTTAATTTGTCCAGATTATAATCAATATTCTGTTGTGGTTCATATCGCAAGCCGTCATAAATAAACTTTGCAACATGATAGGGAAGATGATTGACACTGATTGCCGACCTCACACCTTCGTAAATTCCGATAGCATGCCTGCCAATACAAACCATTGCAGACGGACCATTTACGCGGATATTTGCAAAAAGAAATTTATCTCTTTTGTTGTAATAATCAAGAGTTGATTTTCCGTTTTCGATTTTAAAATTAGGATTTTTGCTGAAAAAACTCGGAAAATAATAATTACGCTTATCCATGTAGATATAATTGTTTTGAGCAAAAACATCGGCAGTGATAAACGCGATATCGAGGTAAAGCTTTGAATCAACCATTGAGCTCGGATTAATAAGAGCTCCGTTTATACCGGCATAGTTGCTGTTAACCATTCCGAGCATTTCCTGGGCTTTGGAATGGAAAATACCAAAGAAAATAAAAACCGATATAATTGTAATTTGCCTCAAGAGTATATTTTTACGAAGTGATTTACAAATTTAATAATATTTTATAAATATAAACACAAATATAAAAGATGACTGATTCTATAACGGATAATATAGATAATAAAATTTGCCACAGATTCACAGATTAATTTACCAATATAGATTTATGAAGTATTATGTACGATGTATGAAAATTATAAAATTATTCTCTGTAATACTCATAATAATTTTTATCTGTGAATCTGTGGCTTTTTATTTTTATTAATTTTAAATTTGCACTTTATGTCTAAAAATGTTTGAGTTATTAAGCAATTGCAATCTTTGTCCGCGTAAATGCGGAATTGACAGGCACAAGCAAACCGGTTTCTGTAATTGTTCTGATAAAATTCTTATAAACACTTATCATCTGCATCGTTGGGAAGAGCCAATAATAAGCGGCAAGAATGGCAGCGGAACAATATTTTTTTCGGGATGCAATCTGCAATGTATGTTTTGTCAGAATTTCAAAATAAGTCAATACAGACATGGTGATTTTTATGAAATTACTGAGTTAAGCGACATTATGCTTGAACTTCAGAATAAAAAAGCACACAATATAAACCTTGTAACATCAACTCAATTTACTTTGCAAATAAAAGAAGCAATAATTACAGCAAAAAGTAAAGGGCTTGAAATTCCCATTGTATGGAACAGCAACGGATATGAAGAAGTTGAAACCCTGAAGATACTCGATGGTTTAATAAATATTTATCTTCCCGATTTTAAATATTTCGATTCCGGAATGTCACTGAAATATTCCGGTGCAGCAGATTATACGGAAAAAGCCAAAGGTGCAATAAGAGAAATGTTCCGGCAGGTTGGAAATATTAAACTAAAAAACAATATTGCTTTAAAAGGATTACTGATAAGGTTGCTTGTATTGCCTGAAAATATTAACGGCATCGAAAATATTTTAAAATGGATTTTTGAAAATATAGGAAACAAGGTTTTCATAAGTCTGATGGGACAATACTATCCGTCTCACAAGGCAAATTTATTTCCCGAAATAAACCGTTCAATAACAAAGGAAGAATATAAATTCGCCAGAGAACAAATGGAAAAATACGGATTTGAAAACGGGTTTGTGCAGGAAATAGGTTCAAGTTCTGATTATACACCTGATTTTAGACGCTGATTTATTATGAAAAATATGAAAAAACGAAGATTAAGAAATCATAAATTTTCAGTGTTAATCTGCGTCTATTTTTTTATAATCCCGAAGCCAAAATATCCATAATATGAATGGTCCTGATTGGCAGTTTATTTTTTTTGATATATCCTTCCAGATGCATCAGGCATGATGCTTCAGTTGAAACAATATATTCGGCTCCGGTTTTTATTGCATTTTCAATTTTTTGCTGGGCCATGGCAGTGGAAATGGGTTCGTTTTTTACGGCAAAAGTTCCTCCGAAACCACAGCAGGTTTCCGATTCTTCCATTTCAATTAATTTTAATCCTTTTATTTTTCCAAGTAAAGCCCTTGGCTGCATTTTTATTCCGTATTCACGCAATGCTGCGCAGGCATCGTGATATGTGACAGTTGCATAAAATTCAGAACCCAAATCGGTAACATTTAAAACATTTACAATGAAATCGGTGATTTCATATATACTTTTCTGTATATGTTTGTATTCATTGTGAAGAGCGGTATTATGAAATAATTCAGGATAATAATTTTTCACCATTCCCACACATGAAGCCGAAGGAGCGACAATATATTTGCTGTTTGCAAATTCCTTAATGAATTTTTCTCCGATTTCTTTTGTTACATCCCAGTATCCGCTGTTAAATGCGACCTGTCCGCAGCATGTCTGTTCCGGATTATAATTTACCTCAATGCCTAGTTTCTCCAGAATCCTCACCATGTTGAAAGCGGTCTGTGGATATATCTGATCAATAAAGCAAGGTATGAAAATATCTACGGTCATAAAATCAGTTTTCGGTTTACAAAGTAACAAAATAAGTTTTTAATAATGAATTCCACGGAAATATTATTTTTGCAGAAATTAAAGTTTGTCCATAATGTCCGATTTCTTCGTTACTCTCGTTTTACAAATCAGTCATCCCGATAGTACCATCGGGACTCCTGATTTACAAAACTTCGAAAGCCTCGAACTCGAACATTATGAACCAAACTCTCGGCTTCATGGGCGGACAATAAATAATTTTATTTGAAAATTCGGAAATGAAATATAAACACCTTTTTTTTGATTTGGACAGGACTATATGGGATTTTGAAAGAAATTCAGATGAGAACTTCGCTCACATCTTTGAAAAATATGAACTTAGTAAAAAGGGAATTCCTTCCATTGAAGTATTTCAGGAAAAATATCATATATATAACTCAATGCTTTGGAGTTTGTATAAAAAAGGGCAGGTTCCTAAAGAAGTTCTTAAGACAAAAAGATTTGAACTAACACTTCTGGATTTCGGGATTAATGATTATCTTATGGCTGTCAATATCGGCAATGATTATCTGGAAAATCATACAAATAAAAATTATGTTTTTCCGGATGCCTTTGAAGTTTTGGATTATCTCAGCAAAAGGTACGAGCTTCATATCATCACAAATGGTTTTGATGAAGTTCAGTTTAAAAAAATAGTTTCGGGTAATCTTAATCAATATTTCAAAAATATTATCACTTCTGAAGAAGCAGGCGTAAAAAAACCCGATGCAAAAATATTTTTAACCGCACTTGAAAAAGCAAATGCAAAAGTTGAAGAAAGCCTTATGATTGGTGATGACATTGAAGTTGATATTATAGGAGCCGGAAAAGTAGGAATGGACCAGGTGCTTTTCAATCCTGCCGGAACAAAGCATAACGAAAAAATAACTTATGAAATAAAAGATTTGAAAGAATTGATGGATATTTTGTAGTACTTTCCGAAAGTTTTTTTACTTTCGGAAAGTTAAAAAATAAAATAATGAATATTGATTTAAAACAAATCCCTTCACCTTGCTACGTTTTAGAAGAACGCTTGCTTAGAAAAAATCTCGAACTAATAAATAAAGTTCAGAAAGAAGCAGGCGTAAAAATAATTCTTGCGTTGAAGGGTTTTGCAATGTTCAGCACTTTTAAAATCGTAAAACAATATCTCGAAACATGCACTGCAAGTTCGCTTAACGAAGCCAAACTCTGCAATCAGGAAATGAAAGGTAAAGCGCATCTTTACAGTCCTGTTTATCTCGAAAATGAATTTGATGAATTGCTCAAGCTAAGCTCACATATAACTTTTAATTCACTTTCACAATGGGATAAATTTAAAAATAAAGTTCTTGCAAATACGCAAAAAATTTCCTGCGGATTAAGAATAAATCCGGAATATTCCGAGGTTAAAACCGATTTGTATAATCCTTGTATTGCGGGTTCACGCTTGGGTATCAGAGCAGAAAATCTCGGAAATAAATTAACCGATGGAATTGAAGGTTTGCACTTTCATTCTCTTTGTGAAAATAATTCATACACTCTTGAAAATACTTTAAAATCGGTTGAAGAAAAATTTTCACATCTCTTAAAGCAGGCTAAATGGCTGAACATGGGAGGCGGGCATTTGATGACTCATAAAGAATACAATGTTCAGCATTTAATTGATTTATTGAAGGATTTTAAAAACAAATACCCTAATCTTGAAATTATTCTTGAACCCGGAGGAGCAGTGGGATGGCAGACAGGATATCTTGTTTCAACAGTTCAGGATATTATTGAAAGCAAAGGAATAAAAGTTGCAATGCTCGATGTTTCGTTTTCCGCACACATGCCAGACTGCCTCGAAATGCCTTATAAACCGATGATACATGGTGCCACAGATGCAATTGAAGGAAAACCGACATACCGAATGGGCGGAGTAACATGCCTCGCCGGCGATCACCTCGGCGATTATTCTTTTGAAAAACCTTTAAAACCCGGTGATAAAATTGTTTTCGATGATATGATTCATTATACAATGGTAAAAACAACAACTTTCAACGGTGTTACTCATCCTTCAATAGGAATATGGACGGAAGGCAATAAATTCAAGCTTGTGAGAAAATTTGGGTACGAAGATTATAGAAACAGGTTGTCGTAATTAATTCCATTAATAGTTAATCGTTAATTGTTGTTTGATTATTATCCAGAAGAAAACTTCAGAATTCATTATTCGGTGTTCGATATTCGATATTCAATTTTATTACCTTTAATTTATCTTCACACTCTTCCAACAACTTTTCAATTGTTTTTTTAAAAACAGGATGAACAAAATCTTCTGCAATTTCTACAAGTGGAGTTAAAACAAATTTTCTTTTATGCAACAACGGATGTGGAATTTTCAGGTTTTCCTTATCTATAATTAAATCATCAATAAACAAAATATCAATGTCAATTGTGCGGTCTGTGAATTGTATGGAAGAGCGAACCCTGTCAAGTTTTTTTTCAATCAATAAAATATTTTCAAGAATTTTTTCGGGAGAAATATTTGTGTCAACACAAATAACCTGATTGATAAAATTGCTTTTACTCTCAAATCCCCACGGCTCGCTTTCGTAAACAGAAGATTTTAAAATTATTTTTCCAATATTCTTTTCAATCAGCTCGACGGCGTTATTCAAATAATAAATCTTATCACCAATATTACTTCCTAAAATCAAATATGTTTTCATTGTATAAGTGCAAATTTAATCTTTTAATTTTTTATCTGTGAATCTGTGGCTTATTTTTTAATAAAAATTTAGGTAAATAAGTCGCTTTTATTTAATATTGCATTAACAATTCAAAAACGAAACTTTATGAAACAATTTTTTAAATTCATGTTCGCCTCAATGTTGGGATTTTTCCTGATGTGGCTCGTAATTGTAACAGTTGTGATTTCCATATTTGCTGCTGCAATAACTTTCGGCAAAAGTGATAAAGTGGAAATATCGGACAATTCGTTGCTGTATTTAAAGTTAGACCAGCCGATAGAAGACAGGGCTTCAAATAATCCATTTTCGAATTTTTCTTCTTTCTCAAATAAAAAGGCAACAGGGCTTAATGATATCATAAAATGCATAAAAGCCGCAAAGAATGATAATAAAATAAAAGGAATATTTCTGGAATTAGATAACGTACCTTCCGGAATTGCTACTGTTGAAGAAATACGAAACGCATTGCTTGATTTCAAAACCTCAAAAAAATTCATCATAAGTTACAGCGAAGGATATTCACAGAAAGCATATTATCTGGCAACCACATCGGACGAAATAGTTCTGAATCCTGAGGGAATATTGGCATTCAGAGGTATGGGAGCAAGACTTATGTTCTTTAAAGGTTCGCTTGAAAAGCTGGAAATAGAACCTGAAGTTATAAGGCACGGTAAATTCAAAAGTGCAGTTGAGCCGTTTACACTTGATAAGATGAGTGACGCAAACCGTGAACAGACAAAAGAATTTGTCGGTTCAATATGGAATACAATTTTAAAAGGAATCTCCGAAACGCGCAAAATAAGTGTCTGTGAGCTTAATCTTATTGCCGATAGTTTAAAGCTTTCCAATTCGGGCAGTGCTTTAAAATACAAAATGATTGACAAAATAATGTATAAAGATGAAGTTCTTGCAAGGATTAATGAAAAACTTAAAGTTGATAAAGATGCAAAAGTTAAATTAGTGTGTATAAACAGCTATTTAAAGTCTCCTCAGGTAATTTCAAGTGTTGAGAGAAATATAAAATATGATAAAATTGCCGTGATTTATGCATCGGGGGATATTGTCAGCGGTGAAGGAAACGATGAAGAAATTGGTTCGGAAAAGTTTTCAAATACAATCCGCGAAGCACGACTCGATAAAAAAGTTAAGGCTGTTGTATTAAGAATTAATTCTCCCGGCGGAAGCGCTTTAGCATCGGAAGTCATTTGGCGTGAAATTGAACTTACAAAGAAAGTTAAACCGGTTGTGGTTTCTATGGGAAATGTTGCCGCTTCCGGCGGTTATTATATCGCATGTCCTGCCAATAAAATTATTGCGCAGCCCAATACAATCACGGGTTCAATAGGTGTTTTCGGAATTCTTTTTAATGCAAAAAAATTCATGAACAACAAACTCGGAATTACTATAGACAATGTTAATACAAATGCATATTCCGATATTGGCTCATCATACAGACCATTATCAAATTTCGAAAGAATGAAAATTCAAAGTGAAATTGAAAGAATATATGATACATTTTTAGCACATGTTGCAGAAGGAAGAAAATTAACCAAAGCACAGGTTGACAGTATCGGACAGGGAAGAGTGTGGAGCGGCGTTGATGCTAAAAGAATTGGTTTGATAGATGATTTCGGCGATTTGCAAAAAGCAATTGAAGTTGCTGCCGATTTGGCAAAACTTAAAAATTACAGAATTCAAACATTGCCAAAACAAAAAGAAACTCTTGAACAAATCATGGAATTGATTAATTCAAGCACTGAAACAAAAATCATGAAAAATGAACTGGGAGAATATTACAAGTATCTGCAAAACATGAAATCAATTTTAAGCATGGATAAAGTTCAGGCAAGAATGCCGTTTGTGGAGGTTGAATAAAAGAGTTTTCAGTTCACAGTTTTCAGTTTATAGTTAAAATCGCCAATCATTTGGCTAATGCTTATGAAAAACAGAAAGACATATTTATACAATAGTTTATCAAAAAAGAAAGAATTGTTTGAACCGATTAGTGCGCCGTTTGTTGGTATGTATGTGTGCGGTCCAACTGTATATGGCGAACCACATCTTGGGCATGCACGTCCTGCAATTACTTTCGATTTGATATTCCGCTATTTGAGCCATCTCGGATACAAAGTGCGCTATGTAAGGAACATCACTGATGTTGGTCATCTTGAAAATGATGCCGATGAAGGTGAAGATAAAATTGAAAAAAAGGCGCGTCTTGAAAAGATTGAGCCGATGGAGATTGCTCAATATTATTCCGACATGTACCATGATGCAATGCAAAAATTAAATATTAAAAAACCAAGCATTGAACCGCGGGCATCAGGCCATATTATTGAGCAGATAAATCTTGTTAAAAAAATTATTGACAACGGATTTGCATATATTTCAGAAGGTTCGGTATATTTTGATGTGGAGAAGTATAATAAAAAGAATAACTACGGAAAACTCTCGGGAAGAGTTCTCGATGACCTCATGGCTTATACACGTGAACTTCAGGGCAAGCACGAGAAAAAAAACAGTTTTGATTTTGCTTTGTGGAAAAAAGCAAGTCCCGAACATATTATGAAATGGGAATCACCATGGAGCGTTGGTTTTCCCGGCTGGCATCTTGAATGTTCGGCTATGGGCTCAAAATATCTTGGTGATTATTTCGATATTCACGGCGGCGGTATGGATTTATTATTTCCCCATCATGAATGTGAAATTGCCCAATCTGTTGCGGCAAATAAAAAAGACCCCGTGAAATACTGGTTGCATAACAACATGGTAACCATCAACGGACAAAAAATGGGCAAGTCATTAAATAATTTCATTACTCTTAATGAATTTTTCAGCGGTTCGCATAGCGCTCTGGAAAAGCCATACAGTGCGATGACAATTAAATTTTTCATTCTTCAGGCACATTACCGCGGCACAGTTGACTTTTCAAACGAAGCACTGCAGGCATCGGAAAAAGCGCTGCAGCGATTGTTTGCAAGCATAGAAACTTTGAATAAACTTGTTCCTTCATCGGAATCTACAGTTAAAATTAAAGAACTGAATGAAAAATGCTACGAAGCAATGGATGATGATTTCAACAGTCCGATGGTTATTGCAAATTTATTTGAAGGAGT
>JAQUPB010000008.1 GCA_029004185.1 Bacteroidales bacterium
TTGTTTTTGAAACACTGATTTTATTGTCATTTAAAAATGCTCCACCGCCTTCAAATGCATAAAAACATTCATTCAGATTTATTTCATAAATAACTCCAAGAATAGTTTTGTCGTTTTTTGTAAGTGCTATACTTATTGCAAATAAAGGAACCGAGTGAATATAATTTGTTGTTCCGTCCAAAGGGTCAATAATCCATGTGTATTCTTTTCCTTTAATATCGGTTGTTTTTTCTTCAACAATAAATCCCGAATCGGGGAGGAGCTTGCCAAGTGCGTTGGTAAGAAGTTGTTCCGATGTTTTATCAACATAAGTGACAAAATTATTGTACCCTTTAAGTTCAATATTTTCGGCTTTAATGTTTGAAATTTCATTTTTCAGAAATATTCCCACATCTTTTATTATTCCTCGTGCTTCAGTGCATATGCTTTCCAGGTTCATTTTTTACTTTTATTTTTGAGATTATTTCTGCGAATTTTTCCATGCCTCTTATCTTATGAAAATCTGTATTATTATGAATTTTCTGAATATCATTAAAGCCAAATTCAACGGCTTTTTCAAGTGACGATAGTGCTTTTTCTTTTTCATTAAGTTTGGCATAATAGCATGCGGTGAAATAATGGCAATCGGGATTCTCGGGGTCAACCATTGCATATATTTTTAAAAATTTATCTGCCTGTTCCGGTTGATTTGAATTTAATATTGCGTTTGAATTTGAATATGCCGAAATACTCAGAAAAGCAAGCAATCGCTTATTCATCAACTGCGTTTCCCTGTCGGTATTGTTTTTCGTTTTCGAGATTATCGTATTTATTTCTTTCATCCACCAGTTGATATCTTTTGAATTCAGATTGTTGCTGTACTGCTGGCATTTTGTAAATTCTTCTTTTAAAAGCATTTCATTTTTTGCAAGTATTTTTTTGAGTTCGGGAGTTGCTTCAACTTTTGCGAGTTCCGATTTGTAGTTATTTACATCGGTAAGCCCTCCGAGAAAAGAAATCATTTTTTTGTAAGCCGTATAAATTTCATATGTTGAATTTTTACTTTTTAATTCTGCAATTTTACTTTCATTTGATTTTATGAAGTTATTAATAAGCGTATCGTTACGTGGAGTAAGATTGTTTTTCATGGAATTGAACTCAAGCCATATAAAGCCGTCTTCCATGCATTCTTTTGTCGGCCATTCGTGCTTCCCATCGAAAACAACAAGCTGGTGTATGATGTTATTTTTTTCAAGAACTTTGTCGAATGCTACCATCTCGAGATAATTGAAATCGGTATTTCCCGCAAAACCAATAAATGAGAATTTTTTATCTGAAGGAAAATTCCCGACAGGAAATCCGGCGGAACATCCTATGACTCCGGATACATCGTTTCTGTTTATTGCAACGGAAATGGCAGAACGGGAGCCGCCAGAAAATCCTGCGGTAAAAATTTTTTTCCTGTCAAATACCACTTTTGTAAAAACGTCTTCGAACATTTTATTTGCATCTTCATTTATTTCTTCAAAGCTCATTCCGTTTTTTGAATTATTGGAACCAACAAGAATATACCCGAATTTTACGGCTAAATCTTTGTATTTTGAAACCGGAAGATCTCCTTTGCCCTGAGGGTCGAAAAGAAATAATACGGGCGCAGGTAAAGATCTGTCAATGTTAGGAGGTACAAAAAGAGAATAAGTGATTGAATTATTTTCATAGGCAATCTGATTTGTTATTTTTCCAATACATGATTTATAATCAAATGTATTTTGTGATTTGTTTTTATCTTTTCCTGTGCTGTCATCGCATGAATAAAGAATAAAAATCAATATGAAAGTAAAAAAAGTGAAATGCTTTTTCATGTATTTATTTTAGTTAAGTATTCTACGTTTTTTGCCTTATGCCTTATGCCTTATGCCTTTTGCCTTTTCTAAAATATATAATCCCGAAAATACCAGTCAGAATTAATAAAAATGAAATTATTTCTGCCTGGGTTATTCCTTTTCCGAAAATATTATAAGGCGGATTAATTCTTATTTTTTCAATAAAGAAACGTTCCGCTCCGTTAAGAATAAGATAAACAGAAAACATTACGCCGGGAGTTAAAAACCTTTTTCGTATTGACCAAAGTATAAAAAACATTAAAACCCCTAAAACTGCTTCATAAAATGGAGTAGGAAAAACAGGCTGGTCAAGCATATAACAATGTTTTGAAAAACAACCGGATATTTTTATGCCTTCATCAATTACATTATGCGGATAATTGAAAGCCCACATCCAGTCGGGAAGAAAGCCCAGCCAGTGTGGTTTGGCTAGAGTGTTTACGATTCCCCAGTCACCGTCGCCGGCAAGCTGACAGCCGATTCTGCCAATGCCATAGGCGAGAATTAATCCGGGAGCAAATGAATCAATTAAATGTAAGATATCAACTTTATTTTTTCCGGCATATATAATTATTGCAATGGTGGCAAATATCAACCCGCCGTAAAAAGTTAATCCGCTGAATGAAATCAATGCATAAACAGGGTCGTATTTGAATTCTTCGATATTTTCAAGATTATGAAAAATTTTTGCTCCGATTATTCCGAATACTGCTGCAAGAAAAATCATGTTTCCGACCAGATCGTGTGGATACACTGTTTGTTCAACTTCCACAGGTTCTTTTAGTTTTTCTTTTTGTTTCGTCCTGTATTTGCTGTACGCAAGAAAACCGCCGAAAATCAATCCTCCTATAAAACTTCCTTCACCCGATAAAATATAATGCTGGGGATTGTTTACGAAAGTTTGATATTGCAAAATAAGACCTATTAATTTAAAACCAAGGGCAAACCCCAAAACACCGTTAAGCAGAAGTTCAGTTGAAGTTGCAGGTTTCCCTTTTATTACCTTTATGTTATGCGGAAGTAAAGCGCCTGATTTTTCTTTTCGCTTAAATTCAAGAAGTAAAGTCCATGCTCCCAATAAAAATGCAAGAGCCATGAAAAACCCGAATGTTTGTATCGGCAACGGAACATCTATTCCGAATAAATCTTTTAATAAATCAGTTAAAGTAGGATACATGAAATTAGTTTAAGGTTTAAAGTTTAAAGTTCAAAGTTAAAAAGATTTTCATTATTAATAAATCAGGAAATATTATGTTCAAAAATCCGTTAATTTATTAAAACTTATTTTAACTTTGCAGATAATTAGGACAATGCAAACCAGATGAAGATATCGGCTTCAATATATTCAAACAAGGAAAAAGATTTCACGGAACTTATTAAAGAGCTTGATGCTCACAGGATAGATTATTTTCATATCGACTGCAACGACGAACCCGGAGTTTTTGAAGATATTGAAAATATCAGAAAAGTCAGCAGTACAAAGATTGATTTGCATCTGATAACGCCGACTCCCGAAAAATATTTAGACCTGATTTCAAAATACAAAATCGAGAATGTTACTTTTCAATATGAAAACTTAAAAAATAAAATTGACGTTTCTGCTAACGATGGTTCAAAATTCGGATTGGCAATAGTTTCGGAAACCAACATAAATGTTTTTGATGAATATAAAAATGTTTTTTCCCATATTTTATTTATGTCAACAACTCCGGGAGTTAGCGGCGGTAAGTTCAACAGGGATAATTTCAGCAAAATAAGAGTATTCAAAAATAATTATCCCGACAAGAAAATTTTTGTTGACGGCGGCGTAAATGAAGAATTGTCGTTTATTTTCAGGAACATGGGGGTTTATGCTTCTGTTATCGGCTCGTATCTTTTTAAAAACGATTACATCGGTTCTGCTTTGCTGAACCTCAAAAGCGATAATATCGAATCGCATTATCTTGCGGGAGATTTTATGCTCGGACTCGATGAAACTCCTGTTTTAAAAATAAATGAATTCGGTTTTTATGATGTTCTTTTGTCAATTGAAAAATATCAGCATGGACTGACAATCGTGGAAAACGGAAAAGGTGAGCTTGAAGGACTGATTACAAATGCAGATGTGAGGAAAGGACTGATAAAAAATTTCAATGACATGAATAACATTGATGTAAATACTATTATTAACCTTAATCCGGCGTACATTTGTGAAAACAATACTGTAACGGAAATCCTGAATTATATAAAATCGTTGAATTTTCCGATATTATATTTGCCCGTTGTTGATGAAAAGAAGCGGGTAACAGGCATTTTGAAATTTAATAACCTTATTAAAGGCGAGCTATGATTTTACACTTGAATTTAAATACTGCTTCTGATGTTGTCATGGAAATGGCTTCTTTTTACGAAGCGGTTGCATTGAAAGATGAAAACAACATAATTCTGGTTACTTCGTCGGATGTTAAAAATGTTAATGAGAAACACAAAAAACTCATAAAAGAAGTTTTTGTTTTTGACAGCGACATACAGCTTGCAAGCAGGAAATACCGCAAAAATACATGGCAGGTAAAAATTGGAAATAAAACAATCGGCGGAAATACAAATAATACCGCAGTAATTATTGGGCCCTGCTCAATAGAATCGGAAAAACAAATTGAGAAAACCTCCGTGTTGCTGAAGAAACACAATCTTACAATGCTGAGAGCAGGATGTTTCAAACCACGCACATCACCTTATAATTTTCAGGGAATGGGAATTGAGGGGTTGAAGATACTTGCAAAAATGAGAGAGAAATATGGTTTCAGCATTTTTAGTGAGGTAAGGGATGCAAGTCATATTGATGATGTTATTGAATATGCAGATGTCATTCAGATTGGGGCAAAGTCAATGTACGACCACGGAATTCTGCGAAAATGCGGAAAATCGAAAAAACCGATATTGCTGAAACGTGGATTCGGCACTACATTACAAGAGTTCGTCCAGGCTTCGGAATTTATTCTTTCCGGTGGCAACAGCAATGTTATCCTTTGCGAAAGAGGAATAAGAACTTTTGAAACCAAAACGCGATTTACTTTGGACTTGTGCGGTGTAGCTTATTTAAAGGAAAGCATAAATCTTCCCATAGTTCTCGACCCGAGTCATGCAATGGGATATTCCTATGGCGTTCCTAATCTTGCAAGAGCATGCATGGCAATGGGTGTTGACGGACTTTTAATCGAGGTTCATCCTAATCCTGCAGAAGCCAGGTCAGATGCGTCACAGCAGCTGAATAACGAGGAATTTTCGGCTTTGTTTGAAACGCTGAAACCGATTGCGAAAGCTGTAAACAGAAATATTATTTAAGGATAATAGTCGTAAGTCATAAGTAAAAAAATAACTTTAAAATTAAATATATGTACTTCCCACGAAACATTAAGTATCTGAGAGAAAAATTGAATATCTCTGTTGAATTGATTTCAAAAAAAATAAATATTCCTTCAGGAAAAATAATTGAATTTGAAAAAGGAGATTCGGAGCCTAAACTGGTTCAATTGCTCACTGTTTCTGAGTTTTTCAATTATCCGATAGAAAGATTGATTAAGGAAGACTTAACGAAAACCGAAGAACTGCTTAAAAATTTCAATTTCAAAATGCTTGTTCTCGATGTTGATGGAGTACTCACAGATGGAGGAATGTATTATACGCAAGGTTGCGATGAGTTTAAAAGGTACGATACAAAAGACGGGATGGCATTGAAAAAACTAACAAACGCAGGTTATAAGGTGGGGTTTATAAGTTCGGGCATAAATGAAGTGATAATACGCAAAAGAGCCGAATGGCTAGGTGTGCAGATGATTTATGTGGGAACATGGGATAAACTGGGCGTTGTTGAAAAATGGGGCAAAGAACTTGATATGGGTTTGGAAAGCATGGCATACATCGGCGATGATGTTAATGATCTGGAAATAATGCTGAAAGTGGGGTTGAGTGCCTGTCCTTCTGATGCTGTGGGAAAAATAAAAGAAATTTCAAAAGTTATCCTCTCTAAAAAAGGCGGCGAAGGCTGTGTGCGCGAGTTTGTTGATAATTATGTGATGAAGATTGAATGAAGTTTAAAGGTTCAGCGAATTGTCCGAATTGCTAAACAGCAATAAGCTTGTGGTTTTTAGCAAAACAATAAGTGCAGCATACGAGCATAATCTAATTTAAAAGCAGTTGCTAAAACTCATTCCATTTACAAACATTTTTTTAAATTACTTGCTTTTCAGATAAATAGTTTATATGTTTGTTTAAAGCATAAGTTTATGCAGAAGATAATACCCTTTTTGGTTCTGTTTATTCTTCTATTTTCATTTAAGTTATATTCTCAGGACTTTTCTTATTCCAATGTAAGTATTACGAGTGTTTCATTTAGCGGAGGAAATAAAACAATCCGTAAAGACGATGGTACCGGAAGCTATACTGCCCCGCAATGGTTGTCAGGCAGTACAACAAAAAGCCCGGTTGCATATGTTAGCGGAGTTGCTCCCGTTGTGAGTGCTGTACTGACAATAACTTGCGATAGTGTTCCTGATTCCGTTCTGGTTCGCGGACAAGCGTCTGATTTAATTCAGTTTCCCTCTGTTCGTGTTGCTGTGGCAAGTTCCGCGACTACAACGCATGATATTATTTATCCTGCAACTTCAGGTTCTCATGTTTTCACTGCCGGTATTGTTAGATTTTTCAAGCCATTTAGTGTTATTTGGGAAATTAGTTTTGACAATGGAATTACATGGAGAACTGTTGGAACTACTGAGAACACCCTGTATGTTACCCGCTCTGCGCCGCAAACGGAAACAAGCGAATTCAAATGGTTTCATACTGTTTATGATTTGAGTTGCAGAAATGCCGAAAATAAAAATCTTGATGCTGATATTGTCAGCAGTGTTTGGTCTGAGTTTACCGACCATGTTGTATTGAATTATAATGGCGACAGCTTGTTTTATTATAAAATAATGAATTCTCCTAATGTTACATTGTCAACACTTTTGAAATATAAAGATGCAGAATGCTACACATTTGCTCAATTGTTTTTAGCTGCTATAAAAATTCAGGGTGTTGTTCGGACAAACAATTATGTTTACATTACACCTGTCGGAAATACCGTTTGCGGATATACAGTAAATCGTTTTCTGGTAAAAACCTGGACATTCGGTACACCTTCGGCTGCTGCAACATGTACGGATTTTCCTTATAAAAATACATACACGACTTTGTTTAATGCGCAATATAATGCCTATAATTTTATAACGGCAGATGTTACGGATTCTGTGGGTATTCCGGGCTCATGCACAGCTAACCCTTCATCTTATTTCAATAATCATCAGATTGCAAAAATTGACGGTGTTTATTATGATGCTTGTTACGGTGTTACTTTTCCTGCGCTGAGCGCCATTAAAGCATCGGCAATAAGCGGATGGAGTTTTAGATTTCTTAACGGGGGCACATATTCATGTTATTTTTCACCCGATATTTCCAAGTCGGATTTTTCAGAATCGATAAGTACTTATTAATTTTATTATGAGATATTTTATATACATATTCGTTTTTCTGATCACTGCTGTGGTTACAGTAGCGCAAAATATAGAGCGGAAAATTGTTATTGAAAACAATCAATTCTATTATACAAGTATTGATGAGGAATTTCAAATCGCAACATTGCATACCGGAAAAATATCCGAATCATTAAAATCGGCCAGGTTATTGGCTTTACCTGCCGGAAGAAATTATGCCGAGCCGGTTAATCCTTTTTCATGGGATTTGCATAACGATAATTTTTATTGTGTTAATTTTATATTGCACCCTCTTAACGACAGGAACGAAGCGCTCAAACGCTTTCCTGTTTCTACGCTTAAAACATGGAGTAATGAAGTAAATGTAATGGATATGCTGATGAAAAGCGTTGACCGGAATATGTTTGCACCAAATAATCCTTATCAATATATTGTTTCAAAATCGAATATATTTAATTGTTTTTTTTATGACGGCATTGCTCTGAATGATTCTTCATATTTCGTTGCAATTTGCAACAATAACCTGATCAGCATCTGGAATTACAATGGTAAAAAATGGGAGCATGGCAGCGATATGGAATTTCCTTATTGTAATTATTTCTCTCTTTTCATTCACAACGAAAACCTGTATCTGATTTCGGGCGAAGGAAATATTTTTTCCGTGAAAGATTATAGTATGGCATTGGTAAATGATAAATCTGTTGGTGATGCTCTTTCAGATTGTGTGATTATTGAAAACAGAGACGATAACAGTATTTCTGTTATGAAAAATAATAATATTGATTTTAACCGGGCTTTAGATGAACAAATTATTAATAAAGCAATTAAAATATTTTAATAAATGAGAAAATCAATCTTCTCTTTAGCATTGTTTTTTATGAGTTGTTTTGCTTTTGCAAGCGACCTGAATTTTGTTGTAGTTGACGAAACTTCAGGTTTAAGTAATGGATCTATTGATTTAACTGTTACCGGCGGTGTACCCTCATATGAATATAGCTGGTCCGGCCCATCGGGGTTTACAGCTAATACAGAAGATATAAGCGGATTGAAAACCGGAAGCTATACTGTTACCGTTACCGACAAATATTGCGGAATGGCTACATATACTGTTTTTGTTGACAATGTTACCGGAGTGAATGAAAAAAACAATATTCTTTCTATTAATGTTTTTCCAAATCCAAATAATGGAAAAGTCACTTTGAGTTCTGCAATTGATTTTAAACAAGCCAATATGAGATTAGTAGACTTTACAGGTAAAACTCTTGCTGAAAAAAATAATTTGTCCGGAAAAACTTTTGTTTTTGATTTTTCTGAGCAATCAGCCGGAATATATTTTTTGGAAATATATAACAACATTGTTTTTTATAGAACCCTTTTTATTAAAAATAAATAGGGTGGCTCGCCGGAATTAAAATATCAATATTAGCTATCATTACAGAAAATCTTTCAATATTAAATTAACCCGAATTTGAATAAAAACAATCAAATTCGGGGTTTTTATTTATTATTGTTTTAAAGTTTAAATACGTGTCGCCGCCTACGGGGCTTAAATATTTTTCTATTTTATTTTCTACCAATATCCCGTCCCGTACGGGACGAAATGTCTGTAGAATAAGGCAATCAGGGTTATTTAAAGTTCCGTAGGAACGATACTAATAATTAATCGGACAATAGCTGTTAATAATTAATTTTACGGAAGATTCTTTTGGCGAATTGCCCTAATTAGATGTTTATTCCATAACTACAAACAACAAACCACGAACAACAAACCGATTATAAAGTATTTCGGGCTTTGAAATAATTTAAGGGTTGATTGCTTATGGGAAATAAAAGCACTAATAATTTATATACTCCTGAAAAAGCACCTGCAGGTAGGATTTTCCTTCTTTGAGCAAACTGTCTTTGTTGGAATTTTTGATTGAAATTTCGTAAAAAGTATTTGTATTCTGAGCCCACACAAAATAATTGTCGGGGCGAATCCAGCCCATGCCGCCGTCTTCAACGGCAAAATAAGCATATTCGGGACAATAAGGATTTAACAGGTTTTTACTCCATTTAAAAATTTTATTATCATAACCGAATTGAGGCAGTAATGTTGCCGGAATATCGCATTGCGAGCCGGTTTTTGAAATTTGCTTTCCGCGGCATTCTTCTTTAATTACATTGCCGAACAAGAGAAGCGGGATTTTATGATACTGTGGTGAATAGAAATTCCAGCTTTTATAAGTATCGTGTCCGTGATCGGAAACAAAGATGAACAAAGTGTTTTTGTACCATTTTTGTTTTTTTGCTTCGTTTATAAAATCCCAAATGCACCTGTCGGCATAGTGTATGGATTTAATATAATCTTCGCCCTGTTTTTTCCAGGTAAAATTTTCTTTAGAAGGAATGTCATAAGGGCAATGTGAACTGAGAGTGAAAACAGAATACAGAAAAGGTTGTGATTCTGATTTTAAATCAGAAAGCATTTTATCAAATACGAATTCGTCGTGAATTCCGAGTTTGCCTTTTGGAGTATTTTCAGGAAAATCGGATTCTTCGGTGATTTTTTCAAACTGATTGAATAAAATATAACCTTTTATGTTTCCGTAAATTAATTGTCCCCCGAAATAAAATGATGTTTTATATCCGTCGTCATGCAGCATTTTGCTGAAGCTTGGAAGTTTCACAAACATGCTCGGCTGATTAGTTATTGCAGAATAAGGAGTGGAAGGAAAGCCGCCGAATATTGCAGCCATGCCCTGTTCTGAACGTGCGCCGCTTGCATAAAAATCAGTAAAAAGTATTCCTTCTTTTTCCATTTCACTGAAATGAGGCGTAATTCCTGTGTCACCGCCGAGTGATTCAATAACGTCAGCTGACCATCCTTCAAGAATGAATAAAATTATATTCGGCTTTTTTGTTTTGAGAATAAATAAAGTTGTGTCTTTAGGAGTTGTTTTAATCCTGTTAACGATTTTATTTGCTTCAGCTGATGAAAAATAAATAAAAGGATTTTTGTTAATGTATTTTTTATTTTCAAGAATGCTTTGTGCAATATTCCATCCCGAATTTACTGCTGCCATATTTAAAATCATGTTTTTAGAAAAATACGATTCGCTTTGATTTATGGGTATTTGTCTTGTGCCGCCTCGAAGTCCTATGAATAAAAGAACAGGGGTTACAATTAAAAAAAATGCCGAAAACAAAAGATTCCTTTTTGAATAATTAATGCAGGTGGAAAAATATTTTCTGTAAAAATAAAATCCTGCAATGAACTGAAATAAAAACAATGCAATTAAAACAACTGATTGCATTGACGAAACCGAAGAAACAACTTCTCCGGGATGTTTCAGATATAAAAGAGCTTTATAATTAAGTTTTGTTTTCCATTCTTCATATAAGCCGAGTTCTGCAGAAGAAATCAATGAGTAAATGAAAATGACAATTGAATAATATGTTTTACTTATGAGATTTATCCATTTTGGATTGAATAATGATTGAACGAAAAGAAGAAATGAAGGAAAAATCAGAATATAGCAGGCGGTTGACAAATCAAGCTTAAGCGAGTGAACAAAAACAGCGGAGATTGAAATAAAATCAATTCCTTTCAACTCAATACAATAATAAATCAGAAAAATCAATCTTGCGAATGCAAAAAATAATAAAAGGAAAACAAGTTGTTTTATTAATGAGATAATTATTTGTTTCATTAATCAATTACAAAATAAATTTATTCTACTTCAAAAAAATCCAGTTCGGCGTTCATTATTATTTTTGTCTGCTGAACAAGTATTGTGCACTTTTTGATTTTTGCGGCTATTTTTTTTATTGTATTATCGGGCATTGAAAAAGGCATTTCCGATTGGTATGCAAGAGGACCGTCGAATTCAAGAGGGTCTTTATAAAAATCGGCAAGGTCAATTCTCTTAACAACAATTTTCTGACCGAGAACTTTTGTGTAAATTTCAAATATTGCAGTTTCGAGTTTTAGTTCAAGTTTATTTTTTTGCTGGTTGTATGATACTTTAATTTCACCTTCAACTTCATCTGTGTAACTGAATGTTCCTACTTCCACTTTTATGTTGGAAGTGAAACGTGCTTTATTTTCAAGTAAGGTTACTTTTGCATCAGTGGCAGTCCATTTGTATTTTCCGCTTTTAAAAAAAGTTTTATACTCGTTTTCACCGCTGAACGAACCTATTGCCTTGAGAACCTTGTTGACAGAGGATTCATAAAGCACTACTGACAAGTCGCTGTTTTGAGAAAACAGATTTTGCTTTGTTATCGTAAATAATGCAATGGTTAAAAAAAACAAATATTTTCTCATAAAGTTGTAACTGCATTTATATTAATGCAAAATTATCAAATAAAATAAGATAATTTACTAATTATCAGAAGTCGTATTTTTTTCTGTTTTTTGTTGGATGTCGAGAACGACAAAAATAGCAAGGAATGCCCAGAACGGAACGGAGGCTTTATCTGTATCAAGAAAATTATTCATTATGCCGTGAGTGAAATATGTAACCAATCCAAGTATTAACGCAAGGACAATGAGTTTAACTTCTTTGTCAATAGCTCTTTTATACACTTTGATTCCCGTAAAAAGAGAGAAAAAAGTAATGAGGATGACAGTCAGGCTGCCAAGTATTCCTGATTCGGTAAGTGGTCCGATGTATTCGCTGTGTGCATTTCCATTATCACCGAAATTTGTGCTTATTATTGTTTTATCTTTTGAAAGTTGGTAAGGAGCATATTCAAACTGATATGTGCCCGGACCCCATCCGAAAACCGGTTTTTCCTTGAACATTCTCATTGCTGAATTCCATCTGTTTATGCGTTCAAGGTTTGATGCATCTGAAGATACATTTGATATGGATTGAATATGTTTTTGTATGTCGGTAGATGAATCCTGTTTGTTTTTCTCGATATCAAAAAATAATTCGTTTTTAAATGAAAAGAATAAGCAGACGAAAATTCCGAATATCAGAATTACATATCGTGTTTTGATTTTTAAGAGAAATATCATTAATACCAATACTGCAGGCACCAGACTTACCCATGTCGCTCTTGCGTATGACAAAACTGTTCCGGTGCAAAAAAGAGCAAATAAAATAAAGCTTATCAAACGCAGGTTAAAAGAATATTTTTTATTGAAAACAAAACTCCCAATGACGGGTAAAAACATTGCCAAAGCGGCTCCGTATGCTGTATGGTAGTTGTAAAAAGGAGTCATAACCCAATTTGCAGATTTTTGGGTAAGACCGTTTGTTATATGATTTACTGTAGTATATACTATAACTCCTGCAAAAGGAATAATGTAAAGCCATAAAAATGCTTTTACATTTTTGAAATTTTTGAACATTTCAGTTCCGATAAAATAAAATACTATAACAAACCACAATCTGGAAATGAAATATTTTATTGAAACAATAATGTCGGTACTGGTAAATGATGTAAGTGCCATCCATATCAGATTGGCAATAATGGCAATGGTTAAGGGGTGTTTAAGTATTTTTTTGCTGGGAGTTTCTTTGAGTAAAATTTTAAAGAAAAATAAAAGCATAATGCAGAATAGCAATGGTTCGGTGGGTATTGATGCTCCTATGTCGTAACTGAATGTTTTGTCATCCAGCTTTATTGAAAGAGGTGTGAGGAAAACAATAAGCAGAACAAGCTTATCGAGTGAGAAAACAAACATCATCGCAATGATAACCAGAAAAGGAATTGCATAAATCCAGTAATCTTCAAAGGCAACAAACAAAGTGGTAAATGCGATATAAATCACACTTAAAATATACACCCATTTTATTTTGTGTTGTTCTATCAAGAGAAAATATTATTGGGTTTTTTGTATTTCGCTTTTTACGTAATCCGTGAAGGTTTTGTACTTCTCGATGATATTAACGATAAGTATCATCATAATAAAAGTTCCTGCAGCTGTGCATAAAACTATCAGCCATCTTATGGGATAGGATTTTTTATCGGCAGGGAAGGGGCTTGTCACAACAGTGCAGTATGATAATTCTTTTTCGTAATCGTTAACGGTATTTTCATAAGTGGTTTTAAGATCATTATAACTGCCCCGTATTCTCCATAAATGTTCATTTGTTGATGCATAAAGACCTCCTTTGTGTTCGAGGTTTTTTATGAGAGTATCAATTTTAGGAGATGATTTTCCCGATTGGGATATTTTTTTTAATTGTGCTTTTGTGGCTTCTCTTGCCTGAGCCGGATAGTCAAGTATTTCATAGTTTATTCTTAATTGCTGTAATACATTTTCCATGGAGTCCATCTGGCCTTTCTTCTCCATAAGACGGTCTTTATTTATTTTAATGATTTCGTTTACTTTTATTCGGAATGATGTTGTGATTTTTCTGTTCACGAAATCAATGAATGATTGTGCGATCATTGATGCTGTATCAGGGTCGGTATCGTAAACAACAATTCTTACGGATTCATATTCTGTTTTCTTGATTGAAATATTTGATCTGAATTCTTTGAGGAGTTTGCTGTAGTATGATTTTGTTTTGCTTTTAATATCATAGTGTCTTCCCAGATTGAATTTTTTTATGATATCATTTGTTACATCAATTGCATCGAACATCTGAATCAATTGTTCGGTGGGAGTTTCCTCGGAATATGGCGAAATGTTTATGGGATATACAATTGCTTCTGATTTAAATTTCGGTTTGATAAAAAAAGGTTCGGAAAAAACCACTGATAAAACTACCGAAATGCTGATAACAATTATAAAATGTTTTCGCCATTTATATATTGTCGCAATAAGCGGAATACTGCTGAATTTATTTTCCATGATGATTTTTGATGTTTATGATTTTTGTTTCTCGAAAATGACAATTATTGTAAGGCTGACTAATAAAGTACATAATGTGGTAAGTATAGTTATCAGCCATCTTATGGGATAGGAAGCTTTTTCCGGTTTCGTGGCTTTTTCAATTACAAATTTTTGAGGGATGTTTCGCTCTGCATCCATTCTTGCTTCTTGATATTTAAGCTTTAAATCGCTTAATTTTTCTTTGTCATAAATGATTTCATCTCTTATGGAAACATATTTTCCTCCGTATTTTGCAAGTACCTGCAATTTTTCTTCAAGAATTTTTGCGCCGGCGTTATTGTTTTTTGCTGTTGCAGCGCTCATCTGGTCTGTTATTACTTCGGCCTGTTTTTCATATTCAAGTACTCCCATTCCCCTTAATATATTCAGCGAATCTTCCAGATCTTTAATGTGCTTATCGAAATTGTTGTATTCATTTTCAACAATATTAAATCCGATTTTTGCTCTTTCTTTTTGCGTTTTATTTATGACTGTATCAAAAGAATTTGTGATTTCGTTTGCAATGTCGGCTGCAGTCTGAGGGTCGCAATCCAGCACTTCTATTTCAACAGCCATGTATTCATTTTTTCTGAAAGTAATGAGTTTTTTATATTTATTGAAAAGTTTAGTATACGGATAGCTTGAATTGGGATCAATGTCGTAATGCTCCATAAGGTTGAATTTTTGAATAATTCTGTCCCTTACTTCACTTGAACTAAGTATTTGCAGCATTTGTTCCACTTTCTCATCGCTGCCGAATTCCATGATATCTTCTTTGCCTGCAGGATTCAGGCTTATCAATGCCTTGGAAATTGAGTTTGTTGAGCAGGGCAGGAGCACAACATTTGCTTCATATTTTGGTTTTATAAGATATGTGCCGAAATACGAAATGATTAAAGTTGCAATTGCTAATATCAACATTACCTTTCGCCACTTATAAATTATTTTAGTGAGATTTTCGGAATCAAAGTAATTCATTGTTTGTTCATTCATCGTTTTTGAAAAATTTTCGCAAAGTTAGAAAAATATTTAAAAAATAAAATTATATATTGACATAAAAATATTATAAGGTATTTAATATCAGCCGTATTTAAGAATATTATATATCGCCCTTATGCTGATTATTCTTATTGCAAACGCCCAGATAACGGAGGAAATAACCATAATGAGGAAATTGACAACCCACTTGAAATGCAAATAATTTTTCGAAATGTAATTGATGTATAATATTCCTGCAATAAATAAGAGCAACAAGCCAAGAAGTTTATAGTTTACTTTAAATTTGAATATTTTCTGCACATAGAAAACCTGCGTTGCGGCAACCAGAAATTGGGTTGTTATGCTTGCAAATGCCGAACCTATTGCCTGATAACGCGGAATAAGATATATGTTTAGTGCTATGTTTACTACCATTCCGCACCCTGCAATAATGTTAAGTTGTTTTAAATTTTTATTTGCCGTAAGAAGCGTGCTGAAAATATACATTGTTGAAATGCATACAAAACAACCCATCAGGAGGGAAAATATCACCGCCGACTGATGAATCCGGATATTATATATTTCCGTTAATTCGAATTTCTGTTTGGGATACAAAAGTATCATGATTTCGTTATTATAAAAAAAGGAACCTATGGCGATAATCAACGCGGGAACAATAAGCAAAGTATAAGACAGTTTTACCATGTCTTCGACGTTATCTTTAAATTTCAGCATTCTCGCATAAATAGGCAGTAACATGCCTGCAAACAAAAATGCAATCATGTTCGTTCCGTCAAGTAAACGGTATGCAGAGGCATAAACTCCCGACTGTTCCGCTCCGTTGGGCAGCATTCTTTCGAGCATAACCGTATCAATTCTGTTGTAGAAAGTCATCAGTAACACAAGAATTGCAAAGGGAAAACTGTGCCTTATTATCATTAGCGAAAACGGAAAATTCCATTTCAGCTTCATGAATTTTGACTTTGCTTTTTTAAAAACAATAATCATTGCAATGACTGCTGTTACCAGATATCCGAAAGTAATTATTGCGGCGTATATCCCGATTGTGAACTTAATGGGAAGGTTTCCCCATAAAAATACGGCACAAACAGGTATCATAATCAACCTGTCGAGAACGGAAATAAAACTGTCGATTTTGAACAAATGCAGTCCCGAAAGATTTGAACGGAGATACATTATGAATGAAATCAGGAACTGCTGGAATGCAAGTAAAACAAGGAAAAGCAAATGGTCAAATGAATATTTTATGAAAATTGCGCAGATGAAAGTTATTATAAGGTAAATTATGCCTAAAATGAATTTCAATACAATTATGCTTGACAGGTGCTTGCGGAGCAAATGATTGTTCTGCGCAATGTTTATGTTGTTGAAATTAATTATTCCGAAATCGAGGAGAATATTGAAAAGAAATGAAAAATTCAATACAGCAAAATAAAAACCATAGTCGGAAACTCCCACCTGATTCTGCACTACCCTGTCAAACCAAAAAATCCAAATTGGTTTTATCAGAAGGTTGAGAAATAAAATTAAACTTATGTTCTTTAGAAATTTTTTATGCATAAAATCAGGAGCATAAATTTACCGTTTTGTTACTAAAAAAACATAATGCGTACCGCCAACTTGCCTGTTGACGGACTGCATTTCACTGACTTCAGAACAAAATTTGTTAGTATATAACAATATTATAACTTTGTTGCTTATTGATAAATATATTCAGTTAAACTTTAAAATTATTTTTTTATTGTAATTGTTAAAAAAAATAAATGAGAATTGCTGTAAATACCAGACTTCTGATAAAAAATAAGCTTGATGGCATAGGCTGGTTTTCGTATGAAACGCTGAAAAGAATTACGCAGCAGCATCCGGAGCATGAATTTTATTTCATTTTTGACCGTCAGTACAGCAGTGAATTTATTTTTTCGGAAAACATAAAGCCGGTTATCATAGGACCTCCTGCGCGCCATCCTTTCCTTTATCTCATATGGTTTGAATATTCAATTAACAGGGTATTAAAAAAAATAAAACCCGATATTTTCCTTTCTCCTGATGGATTTGTTTCGCTGTCATCCATGGTGAAAACGGTGAGCGTGATACATGATATTAATTTTGAACACCTGCCCGAACATCTGCCTTTTTATACAAGAACTTATTACAGATTTTTCTTTCGCAGGTTTGCCCGCAAATCAAAACGCATAGCAACGGTTTCCGAATTTTCAAAAAAAGATATTGCTGATTGCTATAAAATAAATCCTGATAAAATTGATGTCGTTTATAATGGTTCAAATGAAATTTATATTCCTCTTTTTGAAGTTGAAAAAAAGGCTGTACGTGAGAAATATACTGATAATTCACCGTATTTTATTTTTATAAGTTCAATACAGCCGAGAAAAAATCTTATAAATCTTTTCAGGGCATTTGAGATTTTCAAGGAAGAATACAGCTCGGATATAAAACTCTTGATAATCGGCGAAAAGAGATGGTGGACGAAAGAAATGAACAGTGTTTTTGATGAAATGAAGCACAAAAATGATGTTATATTTTGCGGATGGCTTTTGCCCAACGAATTGAAGAATGTACTCGGCGCCGCGCTTGCCCTTACTTATGTTTCTTATTTCGAGGGATTCGGAATTCCCATAGTTGAGGCAATGTACTGCGATACTCCGGTAATAACTTCAAACTGCACATCAATGCCCGAAATTGCCGGCGATGCTGCACTTATTGTCGACCCCTTTTCCCCGGAATCTATTTGCTCGGCAATGCTGAAAATTGCTAAAGATAAAAACGTAAGCGCTGATTTAATAAAAAAAGGACAAATCCGCCGTCAGGAGTTTTCTTGGCAGAAATCTGCCGATTTGCTGTGGAACTGCGTTATGAAAGCAGCCAGTAGTCGGTAGTCGGTAGTCGGTAGTCAGTAGTCAGTAGTCAGTATTTCTTACCAAGAACTCTATAAAATATAAATTTTGAATTATAAATTTTAAATCCAAAATCTAAAATCGTAAATCCTAAATCCTAAATTCATTCGATTGTTCTCTTTAGATTTTCCCCGTAATTTCTTTCACCGAATTTATTTTATGTTTTTTTAAATAATCATTAATACCTTTTACCACTTTAACGGCTGTTTGCGGGTCGATGAAATTTGCGGTGCCGATTTGAATTGCAGTTGCTCCTGCAAGAAAGAATTCAATTGCATCGGTGGCATTCATTATTCCTCCTAATCCTATTATCGGAATTTTTACCGCTTTATATGTTTGCCATACCATTCGAAGTGCAACCGGCTTAATGCACGGACCCGATAATCCTCCTGTTACTGTTGATAATACCGGCTTTCGTGTTTCGGCGTTTATTGCCATGCCAAGCAATGTGTTTATCAGTGAAACCGCATCGGCTCCTTCTGCTTCTGCTGCACGCGCTATTTCGGTTATGTCAGTTACATTCGGAGAAAGCTTTACAATAAGAACTTTTTTATATGCTTTGCGGATTGCTCTGGTGACTTCTGCCGCCGACTTACAGCTTGTTCCGAAAGCCATTCCTCCCTGCTTTACATTAGGACATGAAATATTTAATTCAATTGCCGGAATTTTTTCGAGTGTATTTAACTTCTCAGCTACTGCAACGTAATCTTCAATTGTAGAGCCCGAAACATTAACGATAATATTTGTATCAAGTTTTTTTATTTTCGGATAAGTGGTTTTTATGAAATAATCAATGCCTTTGTTCTGAAGTCCCACCGCATTCAGCATTCCCGATGCCGTTTCGTGCATCCGCGGGTATGCATTTCCTTCGCGGCTTTTCAGTGTCGTTCCTTTTGTTATAAAACCACCTAATTTATTCAGGGCAATAAAATCCTCAAATTCTTCGCCGTATCCGAATGTGCCCGATGCAGTGAGAACAGGATTCTTGAATAATAAATTTTTAATTTTTACTTTTAAATCTGCCATATTAAATCTTTTATGTTAAAAACAGTACCTTCGGTGCAAACACATTGATTGCCTTTTGTTGTTTCAACCACACAGCATAAACATACTCCTATTCCGCAAGCCATGGTGTTTTCAAGCGAAACTTCACATTCTGTATTTTTTTGTTTTGCTATTTTTGCAACTTCTTTAAGCATAGGCATCGGACCGCAACTGTATATTTTGTCGAATTTATTTTTTAAAACCGGATTTTGTGTAACCAATCCCTTCTCGCATAAAGAGCCATTTTCGGTTGAAATATAAACCTTTCCGGATTTTTTAAACTTTTCAGTTTCCAATATGTCTTCTTTGCTTCTTCCTCCGAGTAAAATATGAATGTCGTTTTTATTTTCATTCAGGCATTTTGCAAGATACAGCAATGGTGCTATCCCACAGCCGCCACCAATCAACAGAACTTTTTTATTTTTTGTTAAATTAAATCCTTTGCCAAGCGGAAAAATTAAATTTACTTTTTCTCCGGTTTTATATTTTGAGAGTGCCGTAGTTCCTTCGCCGACTTTCTTAACAAATAAACTTATTGTATTTTTTGATGTATTAACATCATGTATCGAGAAAGGACGTCTTAAAAAAGTTTTTTTAGATTTACTTATCAGTACTTCTGCGAATTGTCCGGGAAACATTTGCGGCAGCTTTTCTTTCAGTTGTAATTCAAGTATAAAAGTATCGCCCGAAACAGCAGTGTTTTTTAATATTTTGAAATCTTTTATGAACTTCATTATGAATATCTGAATTAAATACAAAAGTAGTAAATATTTTCAGCTTCAATATGGTTTTCCAAATAGATTTTTTTTCAGGCTTTAATCAGTGAATCTTTGGCTTTAAAAAATATTGCCACAAGGACACAAGGACTCAAAGTTTCACTAAGTTTCTCTTTGTGATACTTCCTGTCTTTGTGTCTTAGTGGCATTTTTATTTATAAATAAACAAAATAACTTTTGAACATTATTTCGCTGTTTCACAATCCTTCAATCTTTTTTATTTCTTAAATTTTTAATCTGTGAATCTGTGGCTTTTTTATTGAAATAAATGTAATAAAATCAAAAATTATGTTTATATTTGCACTAGATTTATCAAACCAAACGTGGCTTAGCACAACAAATATTTAAAAATATGAAAAGACTAAAAGACAAAATCCGTTCAATTCCAAATTTTCCGATTGAAAACGTTACTTTCAGAGATATTACCACCCTGATGCAGGATGCAGAAGCATTCCGCGAAGCATGCGACCATTTCTATAACCGCTATAAAGATAAAAAAATTGATAAGGTGATAGGCATTGATGCACGCGGTTTTGTTTTTGGCGCTGTTCTGGCGTATAAGTTAAACGTTGGTTTTGTGCCAATCCGCAAAAAAGGAAAACTCCCATACAAAACAATAAGTCAGAAATATGATCTCGAATATGGCTCTGCCGAAATGGAAATTCACGAAGATGCAATTAAAAGAAATGAAAGAGTTGTTGTGATTGACGACCTCATAGCTACAGGCGGAACTGTTGCCGCTGCGGTGAAACTTATTGAAAAGTTGGGCGGTGTTATTGTTGAATGTGCATTCATAGTTGAGCTTCCCGACCTCAAAGGCAGGGAAATGATTAAATCCCAAAATATATTTACGATGGTTTCTTTCGAAGGAGAGTGAAAATAAATTAATAGTTAATAGTGAATAATTAATAATTTCTGTTTTTTCTCGCAGCTTGCAGCTGTATTTCTAAAGAACTTTATGAATAGATGATATTAAATAAATACCTATTGATTTAATAAATTAATTGTGTGGCAGGCAACCAAAGCAGCTGTTTCGGTTCTTAATCTCGATTTACCCAAACTTACCGGAATAAAATTATTACTTAAAGCAAGTTTGATTTCTTCGTCGGAAAAATCACCTTCGGGACCGATAAAAATTAAAACATTGTTTTTTTGCTGATATTGTTCTTTTAAAGCAAGTGCATGCTCTTTGCAATGTGCTATAAACTTCTGTCCTTCGAAATTAATATTTATGAGTTCTTTGAAATTTACCGGTTTGTTTAATTTTGGTAAATAAAATTTCAGCGATTGTTTTACAGCAGATAAAATTACTTTTTCCAACCTCTGTGTTTTTAAAACTTTTCTTTCCGAGAACTCACAAAACACTGGCGTTATCTCGTCAATGCCTACTTCTGTTAGCTTTTCAACAAGCCATTCAAAACGTTCAGTGTTTTTTGTGGGTGCAACGGCTAAATGGATTTTGTATTTATTTTCCTTTTCGTTTTTTATACTTTCTTTAATTTTAAAAGTACATTTTTTTGAAGAAGCATCAATTATTTCGACAGTGTAAAATCCGCCATTACCATCAATAAGATTTATAATATCGTTTTGTTTATTTCTTAACACATTTACGCAATGGTGCGATTCTTTTTCATTGAGAAAAAAATCACCACTATTTATGTTCGGAGCATAAAATAACTGCATATATATATATTCAGATTGCAAAGTAAATTAATATTTTCAAAAAACTTTTATAGAACGTAAATTTTCTTAATTTTGCTAACCTGATTTTTTCTCTTCGTAGCTCAGTTGGTAGAGCAATTGACTCTTAATCAATGGGTCGTGGGTTCGAGTCCCTCCGAGGAGACAATAGGCTTTCAGAGTAAAAATCACTAACTTTGTACATCTTCAGGAGAGGTGGGTGAGTGGCTTAAACCAGCAGTTTGCTAAACTGTCGTACCGGTCAAACGGTACCGGGGGTTCAAATCCCCCCCTCTCCGCAAAGTTTGAAATGGTAAAAAATAAATTACCTTTGTTCTTTAAAAGTATTATTATTTCGGGGTGTAGCGTAGCCCGGTTATCGCGCCTGCTTTGGGAGCAGGAGGTCGCAGGTTCAACTCCTGCCACCCCGACAAGATTAAACAAGAGGTTTCAAAGTTTTGCGTTTTGAACCTTTTTTTATTTGCACAAAATTTGCATAAAAACAATTGTTATAAATTCAAATATAATAAAACGAAAAAGCCCCGATTTTCAGGGCTTTTGTTTTATGGTAAAAGTGTTGTAATAATGTTAATGCCGCATCACCACCCTTTGCACAATACATTCTTTATCGTTTTGCAATGATAAAAAGTAAATGCCATCAACAAAATCTGTTATATCCACTATGTATTGTTTTTTTTCGTATCTTTGAAGTATTAATAACAAACGTAAACAATTTTATTTAACTTAAACCCCTTAAATTATGGCACTGACAGCGTATAACATGAAAACAAAGAAAAAGAATGTTCCTTTTTCCGGCACACCTGAAATTATGAAAACCAAAAATAAACGTTATTTGGTACAGGGTAAAGATAAAGACGGCAACAAAATGGCTTCTGCAATTTCAGAAGCTAATGCACTTGCAGCTATAAAGAATAAAGAAGCCAAAAAAGGCTGGTAAAATAATTCTTTGTAATTTGTGAATTAAATATGCGAAAGAAGTAAGAGAAATCTTGCTTCTTTTTTTGTATTTACCCCAGATGGCTCTTGTTTTTAACTTGTGTTCCGTAATTTCCCCAAAAATCTTTTTTGCAAACCCAAAAAAAATATTAGCTTTGTATGAAATATCATACAAAATGTATTAAAAATCATACAAAATGACTGAAATGTCGGACATTAAGCATTTAAAGGCAAGTGATAAAGCAATAATGAAATCCATAGGGGAGTTCATTAAACTTCAGCGCACAAAGCAAAATAAAACACAGGAACAGCTGGCAAAAAAAGCCGGCATTGCCCGTTCCACCCTTTGCTTACTGGAAGACGGGGGGAATGTGGGTATGGTTGTGTTCATACGGATATTAAGAGCGTTGAAGCTTTTGGGTTTGTTAAATGAGTTTAAAAGTTAAAGGCTTAAACTTTATTTACAAGGATTCATTTGTTCTCAACAGAAATACCTTCGTGTGCGATTTCGATTTCTTCCATGGCTATTTCGCTGCAATCTGAATACAAAGCAGGTCCTGAATAACGTATGGGAAAAGCATTTTTCACTTTCCATGTTGTAACGGGTTCATGCTTCGAGTTGAGTAAAGAAATAACAATATCGCGTCGTTCAACTTCATTTAATTTCAATGTGTTTATCCAGTTGTAAAATTCATTATCGCCTTTTTTTATATGACGTCTGAAGATAATGTTTGAATAATGTATCATGCCCGGCATTTTCATTGGAGAATGGACAGGACTGGCGCTGTCGTGATTCTGAACTACATCAGCTATGATGTTTAAGCCGGAAACTTCATTTAAACTAACATTTGTGCCGCCCCATTCTACAAGGTAATGGCAAACTGAATGACCATATTTATCCATACAAAAAAGTTTTTTAAAAAAATTAATATTTTTTTTTCGCTTATGCATTGAATTGAATTTATTTTGCAAAACTAAAAAAATATTTGTAAAACAGTTAATCGTTAATAGTTAATTGTTAATCGGTAGTCAGAAGACAGAAGTTGGGGGGAATCGGTAATCGGTAATCAGTAATCAGTAATCAATAACCAGTAATCAGTATCAGTTATTGCGGGAAGTAGCACAAAGGCATAAGGAGGCAGGCTTCTATAATAAAAAAAAAGCTTAATTTTGTTTTGATGAACATAAAAGGAATACGGTTCGATACGGAGTTTCGTTTTAAGACCTCGCGAAGCAGCGGCGCAGGAGGGCAAAACGTAAATAAAGTTTCAACAAAAGTGGAACTTGATTTTGATGTTGTGAGCTCTGCTTTGCTGACTGCGGAGCAAAAAGAAATTATTCTTCAAAAACTAAAAAACAGGATTTCGAAAGAAGGCATACTGCAGGTTATTTCTCAAACCGAAAGGAGTCAGTTGGGAAATAAGGAAATTGCAATAAAAAAGTTTTATGAATTAATGAACAAATGTTTTATTACACGCAAAAAGCGAAAACCCACAAAACCTTCAAGAGTTTCAAAAGAAAGACGCCTCGAATCGAAGAAACGAAAGTCGGAAATTAAAAAATTAAGAAAAAAAGATTGGTAATTTTTTACTTCGTGTGTCTTTGAGTTTTACTTTGAGTGCCTTCGTGGTGTTTTTTTTAACAACAAAGGCGCACTAAGTAGTTCACGAAGTCGCACAAAGTATTTTTAAGATATTTGATTTTTTTTAATACTTTTGTAAAGCTTTTTATTTTGTAAAAGATAAAACAGCAGATATTTCCAACTGGTCCCGTAGCTCAGCTGGATAGAGCAACAGCCTTCTAAGCTGTGGGTCGTGGGTTCGAATCCCGCCGGGATCACAAAAAAATAAGACAATCGGAAATAAGTGGGTTGTCTTATTGATTTTTCACTTCAGTTTTTTTTGGATGAGAAAAATAGTTTTAATAATATTTGTTTGTTTATACTTTTTTGGTTTTTCGCAACAACCAACAATACAAATTGCATTATTGAAATACAACGGGGGAGGAGACTGGTACGCAAACCCCACATCACTGCCCAACTTAATAAAATTCTGCAATCAGAATACAGGAACAAATATAAATCCTGACAATGCTGTAGTTGAGGTTGGAAGCGCCGATATTTTTAATTATCCTTTTGTGCACATGACCGGTCATGGCAATGTTATTTTTTCGGCGGTGGAAGCTCAAAATCTGAGGAATTATCTTATTGGCGGTGGATTTTTGCATATTGACGATAATTATGGGATAAATCAATATGTCAGAAGAGAAATGAAAAAAGTTTTCCCTGAACTTGATTTCATAGAGCTCTCTCCGAATCATCCTATATATCATCAGAAGTTCGATTTCCCGAAAGGTATTCCGAAAATTCATGAACATGACGGAAAGTTGGCGCAGGGTTTCGGGATAATTTATAAAAACCGTCTTGTTTGTTATTATTCTTACGAAAGCGATTTGGGTGATGGATGGGAAGACCCCGATGTTCATCATGATTCGGAACCCGTAAGACAAAAAGCATTGAAAATGGGCGCTGATATTATTCAGTACGTTTTTACACAATAAAAAAAGTTGAAAAATGTTTGTTGTTTGTAGTTTAAAAAATTATTAGTTTTACACAAAAAAATAAGCGTTGAAGGAAAACAAGAAAATATATTTTGCATCCGACTTTCATCTGGGTGTACCTGATTACGAAAGCAGCCTGGAACGTGAGAAATTAATCGTAAAATGGCTTGATGAAATTAAACAGGATGCTGAAGAGTTGTTTTTACTTGGCGATGTTTTTGATTTCTGGTTTGAATATAAATCGGTGGTTCCGCGCGGGTTTGTGCGTTTGCTGGGAAAAATCGCCGAATTAAGCGACAGCGGAATTAAAATACATTATTTTACGGGCAATCACGATATATGGATTTATGATTATCTCCCGAAAGAACTGAATGCAGAATTATATCATCATCCCATTATCAGGGAAATAAACGGCAAGAAATTCTACATTGCCCATGGCGATGGTCTCGGTCCAAGCGATTACAAGTTTAAACTGATGAAAAAAGGTTTTAGGAGTTCTGTATTGCAATGGATATTTTCTGCTTTATTGCATCCTAATTTTGCTTTTAAAATCGCAAAGTTTTTTTCGCTTAAAAGCCGTTTTGCAAATGACAACAATTTTGAAAAGAGCAAATTTCTCGGCGAAAAAGAATGGCTTATCATAAATTCACGTAAAATTCTGGAAAAAGAACATATCGACTTTTTTATATATGGCCACAGGCATTTTCCTGTTGAATTACAACTTTCCGATAAATCAAAATATATCAACCTGGGCGAATGGGTGAACTACAAACCTTATGCTGTTTTCGATGGGAACAACACTGTCCTGAAGCAGTTTTGAGTTTCAGGGTAGTCGGTAATCAGTGATCGGTAACCTCAAACATTAAACATTAAACATCAAACTTTAGACATTAGACTTTGAACTTTTTTAATATTTGCCCTCTGCTCTCACCTTTTAACTCGTGAATACTTGTAAATACTTTTTCCATTCCAACTAATTTTCACTATCTTTGTAATTAACTTGTTCATTGAAATCATGGGGCTGACCGGTTTTGACAGCGAGGATAGTGGTGATGTAAGCATGTCGAGCGTTGTGAATATGGCTCGTAAAAATCAACTCTCACGCCTATTAAACGGCAACGATTATAATTACGCTATTGCTGCTTAATTCTAGGAATTAACAGTTAGCTGTTTCCCGGGGAGCTTTGCTCAACTGCGCCCCGACGAAGCATCGCAAATGTTGAGATAGTTCAGTTATTGTCTCGGTAATTGGATGAAAATTTTGGGGCTAAGGATTTTGTGGGTCCGTTTTGAACCAGCAATTTCTCTAAAACCAATCAAATACTACACATGTAGAAAACCTTTCTGCTACTTGTTTGGACGAGGGTTCGAATCCCTCCAGCTCCACTTTTTTTATAAATATTTTGAAGCTGTATGTTGGCAGTCGGAAATCAGTCTGAATTTTTGAATTGAATCTGCTAAAGAAGTAAGAGAAATCTTGCTTTTTTTTTATTTTAATTACAGTGAGAAATAAAGAAAAACATTATATTTGTTTGATGCAAAATAAAATGGTTATAAAAACAAATAACATGAATGATATCAAAGAAATTATCATGGAATTAATAAAATTCAGGAATGAAAGAAACTGGGAGCAGTTTCACAATCCTAAAGATTTAGCGATTGCGATTTCTATTGAAGCAAACGAATTACTGGAATTGTTTTTGTGGAAAAATTCTGATGATGCAAAAATTGATAAAGTGAAAGAAGAACTTGCAGATGTATTTGCATTTGCTTTTCTGATGGCAGACAAATATAATCTTGATGTAAAACAAATTGTTTTAGAAAAAATAAAACGAAACGGAGAAAAATATCCTGTTGAAAAAGCAAAAGGAACAGCAAAGAAATATGACGAGTTATGAGTTTATCTTTTGATTTATCTATTGAGGTTTCAGAACAATATGATTTCAAAAAGGAATCTTTAAACAAGATTGAGCAAAATCCTTGGGTAAAAAATCAATGGCCTTTAGTATATTTTATCCAAAACAACAATCAAAAAATTGCATATGTTGGAGAATCAACTAATGCCTTAAGTAGAATAAAAAACCATCTTGGGAATCCGGAAAGATGTAAATTGAATAAAATTTCAATAATTGGCTCTGATAAGTTTAATAAATCTGCTACTTTAGATATTGAATCTAATTTAATTCAATATATTACAGCAGAAGGAACTTACAGTCTTCAAAATGGAAATTACGGATTAACAAATCACAACTATTATCAGCAAGATCTCTATAAAAATCTTTTTAAAGAAGTCTGGAATAAATTAATCGAAAAAAAGATTGTGACAAAATCCCTTGCTGAGATTGAAAATTCAGAATTATTTAAGTTTTCACCATTTAAATCACTAAACGAAGACCAGTACAAATCGGTAATTGAAATACTTGAAGGACTAATTACAAAAGAATCAAATAGAATATTTATTAAAGGAAGTGCGGGTACTGGCAAGACAATACTTGCAACTTATTTGATGAAGTTACTTTATTCAAATGTAACGGATGATTATGAAGGCTACAATGACGATGAATTACGAGAAATTAAATACATAAAAGCATTTAGGGCAAAATACCCAAGTTTAAAAATAGGATTGGTTATAGCAATGACATCATTAAGAGAGTCACTGGAAAATGTTTTTAAAAAGATACCCGGGTTAAAAGCTTCAATGATTATAAATCCATCAGATACTTTTAAGATAAAAGAAAAATATGATTTATTAATTGTAGACGAAGCCCATAGATTAAGACAATATAAAAATATCAGTTGGATGGGGGCTTTTAGAAAAAATAATCAAAAGTTAAATCTAGATGATAATGGAAATGAATTAGACTGGGTAATAGCTAATAGCAAAAATCAAATTTTCTTTTATGATTCTGACCAATCAATAAAACCTTCGGATGTGGATAAAAATAATTTTGTAAAATTGTTAGATGACAAAAATACATTGAATCTTGAACTAAAGTCTCAAATGAGAGTCCAGGGAGGAGGTAACAACTATATAAAATTTGTTGACGATTTACTTCATAACAAAAGGAATTGTTCTGCTAAATACACAACTAATGATTATGATATATATATATTTGATTCATTAAAAGACCTTTATTCGGAGCTTAGAAAAAAGGAAGAACAATTCGGTTTATGTAGATTGATTGCAGGTTACTCATGGCCTTGGTTGTCTGATCCCAAAAAGAAACCTAAACCGTTTTCAGATGTTACAGACATTGAAATAGATGGTTTGAAATTTAAATGGAATTCAACAGATAAAGATTGGATAAATTCTCCAAACGCATTTAATGAGATTGGCTGCATTCACACAACTCAAGGTTATGATTTAAATTACACGGGAGTGATTTTTGGCAAGGAAATTAATTACAACGAAGCAAAAAAATGTATTGAAATTGACCCGAATAATTACTATGATATTAACGGTAAAAAGGGTATTTTGGATTTAGATGATTTAAAATCATACATAATAAACATATACAAAACTATTATGTATAGGGGAATAAAGGGAACATTTGTTTATGCGTGTAATAAGGAATTAAATGAATACTTAAAAAAACATATTGACACATTCAAGAATGACATCCCTTTTAGAATATTGCGTTTTGAGGAAGTAAAACCATATATCAATGCTGTTCCGTTAGTCGATATTTCTGTTGCTGCTGGTAACTTTAGTGATTTGCAAATTCATTCTAATTACGAATGGATAGAACTTCCATTCAATATAACAGCAAAACAAGGTTATTTTGTTTGTAAAGTTATTGGGGAATCTATGAATAAAAAAATACCTAATGGTTCATATTGCCTTTTTAAACAAGATGAGGGAGGGAGCAGAAATGGGAAAATAGTCTTAGTCCAAAGTACCAGTGTACATGATTCGGAATTTGGTTCAGGATACACAGTGAAAGAATATCATAGTGAAAAGATTTTCAGTGCTGAAGAATGGAGACACCAATCAATAACATTGAAACCATTATCAAATCATTCTGATTATACTGAAATAAAACTTTCAGATGATGAATTAAATGATTTTAAAGTAGTCGGTATATTTGAAACAGTGCTAATATAAATAACCAATTGACCCTCCCACCTCGCGCGGATTTATCGAAACGTAATCCGTGCGAAATAATAGTAAACTCTATTTATTTTCCCTGATTGTTCGGAATTAGTGAAAAAAATTACAGAATTATTTGCAATTTACTAAAAATAATTAGTAATTTTACTCAGCATAACTAGTAAAATGTATATGACATTCGAAAGACAACAAATTAAAACACTTGAAAAACGGCTTAAAGAAAAAAGACGTTATATTCAGGTAATCATGGGTCCGCGCCAGGTTGGCAAGACAACAATGGTTACACAATTACAGAAGAAAATCAAAAGTCCGCAGTATTTTGTTTCAGCTGATGGAGCAATTGCATCCGCCGGATTTTGGATTGAACAGCATTGGCATATAGCAAGGAATAAGTTCAAACAATCGGGGGCAGCAAATTTTGTATTTGTCATGGATGAAATACAAAAGATTGAAAACTGGAGTGAAACAGTAAAGTTGCTTTGGGATGAAGATACACGTAATAACCGGCAGATAAAAGTTATTCTTTTGGGTTCATCACGGTTGCTTCTTCAAAAAGGATTGACTGAATCGCTTGCCGGACGTTTTGAAACAACATATCTTGGTCACTGGTCATTCAGTGAAATGCACAAAGCATTCGGATGGGATGAAAACAAATTTGTATGGTTTGGCGGCTATCCTGGCTCGGCTGCTCTTATTAAAGATGAATCGCGCTGGAAGCATTATGTTTCACAATCGCTTGTTGAAACAAGCATCTCAAAAGATATTCTGATGCTGACACGTGTTGACAAGCCCGCATTGATGAAACGCCTTTTTGAACTCGGATGCCTTTATTCTGGTCAGATACTTTCCTTTACAAAAATTCTGGGACAACTGCAGGATTCAGGAAACACGGTTACATTATCGCATTATCTCGATTTGCTCGACACAGCAGGTTTGCTTGCAGGAATTGAAAAATATGCTTCTGATAAAATCAGGCAGCGGGCATCAAGTCCGAAATTCCTTGTACACAATACGGCATTAATCAGTTCGCAAAATGCTGAAACTTACAAAGAGGTGCACACAAAACCGGAACAATGGGGCAGAATGGTTGAATCGGCTGTAGGTGCACATCTGTTAAATCACTCGCATACGGATGACTACCGTATTTTTTACTGGCGGCACAGAGATAACGAAATTGATTTTGTGTTAAAGAAAGGAAATAAAATTATCGGGCTTGAAGTTAAAAGTGGTGCCACGCAAAAATTATCAGGAATGAATGCTTTTAAAAAACAATTTAAGCCAAATAAAACTTTTTTGATTGGAACAACAGGACTTTCATGGCGGGAATTTTTAAAAATGAATCCTGCTGAACTTTTTTAATTCAGATTCCACCTGCATTCGCATCATGATAATTGCAGATTATTAAAATTTATCAATTCGTAAAACAATTTTTATCAATAAAATCAACGAATGGAGTTGATTATATATAATTAAATCAATGCGTTCTTTTTTCAATCATTTTAATGCTCATCAGTATGCGTGTGGACTCCAGATGAGTACCCTTTGCCTAATAAGAATTGTTTGTGTTTCGTATCTTTCATCAGTTCCTGCAGAATTCTGAAATTAATATGCAGGAGTTTATCGCGAAATGCTTTTTGTTTTCTTGCTTTGTATGCATTATTGTTGTGGAACCTTATTCTATTGGCAGCGCATGAAAATAACTGGTTGCTCCTTCCAGCTCCACAAAGTTATTTTCGAGTTTCGGATTTTGAGTTGATTTACTCTTTTATTTCTTTTTCAAAGGTTGCATTAAAGCTTCCGAAATCCTGTTTTTTGTAAGCATCTTCGCCAAAGAATTTTATTATGGGTTCAAAAGTTATTGGGTCTTTATAACCTGGAAGTGCCTGAATGACGTTCATTGAATCGTCCATGATAACAAAATTCGGATATGATAACTGTCCTTTTACCAGAGCAACTGCAAGCTGATGTGGTGAACGCGAAACTGTGGGGTTTGCATTGACAAATGTTGTTCCTTTAAAAACAATTGTATCTTTTCGTTCTGCATTGAACTTTACACAGTAATAATGTTCATTCATATATTTGGCAATTACTTTATTTGAGAAAGTAACGGCATCCATTCTTTTACACCATCCGCACCAGTCGGTATATAAATCAATGAATACTTTTTTGGGATTTTTTTTGTTCAGTTCCATGGCTTGCTGAAAAGTATACCATTTTATCACCGTGTCGGGTTCTGCTACTTTGACTTCGGCTTTGCCTTTTGTTGCTTTTACTGTTTTTGGCGCTTGTTTTGGCTTTTGAGTGGTCGTTTTTTTTGGAGTGGTAGTCTGTTTAACTTGACTAAAGCCTATTACCGGAAGTAATGATATGATTAAAATAAAAATTTTCTTTTTCATTTTGGTTTTTAGTTGATTAGTAAATTAGTTATTAATCGTTATTAAGTGTTCATTGTTTATTGGTAAAAGATATTTGTGAAACTTTGCGTCTTAGTGTCTTTGTGGCATATTTTTTTAATTCCTTCGTTACCTCTAACCCCTAAAGGGGCATGCAAACGCACATTATTATATTTTTCTTCACAACTTCACTCTTCACAAATTCACAACTTTATTAAACAGTCCAAATGCCATGCCAATTTCAGAGCACCCTGTAAATTAATATAACCCCGAATATAATCAACAGTATTCCGCTTATTCTGTGTACCCATGATAAAAGTTTTTCGGTCAGAAAAATTTTAATTTTATTGGCAATAAATGCTTTTAATATATCGGTTGAAACAGCGGTAAACAGGGTTGCTGAAAATAAAACTAAAATTTCCATTGCTGAATCATATTCATTATGAAAAAATGCTGATGCAGCAAGCCAGAATAATATGACAAAAGGGTTGATAGTGTTAAGTACGAATGCTTTTAAAATATAGATTATTTTTTTCGGTGAATTGTTTTCAACGCCAATATCTTCTTTGATTTTGTTTTTATAAAAAAATTCATAAATGCCGAAAATTATCATAATAATTCCGCCTGTTACACCTATTCCTGTTTTATAATTTGGCTCATAAATAAATTGAGATAGTCCAAGGTTTGAAAGTAGTATGCATGCTAAATCGCTGAGGAAAATCCCGAAAGCAAAAGCAATTCCCGAAGCGAATCCGCGTTTTATGCTTGTATGAATTAATGCAAAAAAAACAGGACCAATAAGAATTGATAATCCCAATCCGAATAATACTCCTTTTAATATAATGCTTGTCATTATATTTCCTTATTAGTAATTTTTAAAACAAGAACTCTGTATACTGAATTTTAAAAACAATCGAACAAACGAACATTTGAACATTCGAACAATCGAATTATTATGCATATGTTTTTGTTTTGTTATTGTTTCTTGCTGTTTCAATACTTTTTACAAAAATAGAAATTAACTCATTGCACTCTGCCAAACCTTTGTCAACAAGTTCCTGATTTTTTGATAAAGAAGTTTGTCGTATGATTTTTAAAGCAATAAATGTTTCTCTTAATTCTTTCAAAACTACTTTTACTTTATGGATGAAATCATTTCTTGATTCAGCATCTTTCACTTCGCCATAATGAAGTGAAGAAGAAAAACCGGACCTGATAAATTGGCCGGAAATAAGTTTGGCAGCAATAGAACCATTTAAACTTTCAGTTATTTTGATAATAAGAACAGCAAAATCAATAAGCCGTTGTTCTAAATCAAAATTCCTTCTTTCCTGCTTCCCTTCTTCTTTCACAATTCTTTTATTTTTTTTGTTCGAATGTTCGTTTGTTCGAATGTTCAAATGTTCGATTGTTCTTTTGTTCTTTTATTTTGCTTAATATATTCTTCCCAATCCAATAGTTTGGCATTTTTCAGAACTCTCGGAAACTTATTTTGTCCTCCTTCTTTTCCGTGCATTTTCATCCAGTCGTAAAACATCTGTGAAGGCAATATTTCAACAAAAACATCTTTTATGGCTTCAATTCTTTCAACACGGTAGTCGTCGTTTAATATTTTGAGATTCTGGTCAATAATTTTGCTTAATTGCTTTGGGTCAACGTTGGAATTGTCAATGCCCACAAACCACTTGTGAGCAAACAAATTTCCGTATTTTATGCCTGCAACGCTGAATTCCCGTATTTCCATGTTCATCTGTTCTTCTGCCATTTGAATTGCCCTGTTCATGTTATCCTGCGATAAATGTTCACCGCAGATGCTAAGGAAATGTTTTGTTCTGCCGGTTATTATTATTTCGCATTTACTTTTTGAAGTGAACTTAATTGTGTCGCCTATAATATAGCGGTATGCTCCGGCGCATGTTGTAAGAAGCAATGCGTATTCTTTGTCTTCTTCAATCTGGTCAATTGTGAGGGTTTCCGGGTTTTCAATAAGATTTCCGTCGTTATCAAAATTTATTTCGTTGAACGGAATAAATTCGTAAAATAATCCGTTGTTCAGAACCATCTGCATTGAATTTGTATTCGGGCGGCTTTGGTAAGCTATAAATCCTTCGGATGCAAGGTATGTTTCAATATATGTCAGTGGTTTTGCAAGCAGTTTTTCGAAACCCTTGATGTATGGAGCAAATGAAACACCGCCATGAACATAAATAGATAAATTAGGCCAGATATCGTGAATGGTTTTAAGGTTATGATGGCTTATTATTTTTTCGAGTAAAATTTGTATCCATGCCGGAACACCCGCAATAACACCAATATCCCAGTCTTTTGAATTTTTTACTATTTCATCGAGTTTTGTAGGCCAGTTGCGTTCTTTGGCAATTCTCCTGCCGGGCTTGTAAAAATGCTGAAACCAGAAAGGAATGTTTCCTGCTGTAATCCCTGATAAATCACCTTCGTAATAAGTCCCGTTGTAGCTTAAATGAGTGCTGCCGCCAAGCATTAAAATCCCTTTTTCGTAAAACTCTTTCGGAAAATCATAGTATGCCAGTGAAAATATCTGACGTATGCTTGTTTTCTTGATTGCTCTCAGCATATCATTTGTAACCGGTATCTGTTTACTTGAAGCTTCTGAAGTTCCCGAACTCAATGCAAAATATTTTACGTTTCCGGGCCAGCAAACATATGGTTCTCCGTTTAAAGAACGGTACCACCATTTTCTGAAAATCATGTTATAGTCAAATATCGGAACATTCTTCTGATAAGCTCCTACGATATTTTTTTCTTTTAAAATTTCCTGGAAGTTATATCTTTCGCCAAAAGCCGTAATGCTGCCTCTCTTTAGCAATTTCCTGAGGGTTTTCTTCTGCAGTTTATAGCCATTTGTTTTTTCGGAAGCAGGTAGTTTTTTCCTTAAGTCAATCGCACTTTTAATAATCGAACCTAATATTGGCATCTTTTGTGTTTTCAGATTTGAAAGGGTAAAAATAATAAAATTTAATTTAACGTGTAATATTTAATTGGAATTATAAAAAAAAGCACAAAGCACAAGGCATAAGGTGTGGAGCAAAGGGCAGGGGGCGTAGAGCAGAGAGCATAGGGCAGAGAGTATGGAGCGTAGAGCAAAGAGCATGGGGCTCTTTCTACTGAATACCGAGTACTGACTGCTATTTTTTCAGGGCTATATCAATAACATCAATCATATCATTAATATAATGAAACTTCACGCCTTTGCGGTATTTTTCATTTATGTCGTTGATGTTTATTTTGTTTTCTGATGAGAGGACAATGTCGGTTATGCCTGCTCTTTTGGCGGCAAGAATTTTTTCTTTAATTCCGCCCACAGGAAGAACTTTTCCGCGGAGTGTTATTTCGCCTGTCATTGCGAGTTTTGCCTTGACTTTTCTTTTTGTAAAAGCAGAAGCCAGTGAAGCGAACATTGTAATTCCTGCAGATGGTCCGTCTTTTGGTGTTGCACCTTCGGGAACGTGAATGTGAACATTCCATTTTTCAAAACTCTCGTCCGGAATATTTAATTTTTTTGCGTGCGCTTTCAGATATTCGTAAGCAATAGTTGCTGATTCTTTCATTACGTCTCCAAGATTACCGGTGAGCGTGAGATTGCCTTTTCCCTTGCTCAGACTTGTTTCCACAAAAAGTATTTCGCCTCCGAATACTGTCCAAGCCAACCCTGTAACAACTCCGGCAACTTCGCTTTTAATGAATTTATCTTTCTGGAAAACCGGAATTCCGAGAAGTTTCTGCAGGTGTTCTGCTTCAATTGTAGTGTTCGATCTTTTCCCTGATGCAATATCTTTTGCTTTCTTTCTTAATATGGCGGCAACTTTCTTTTCCAGTTCGCGAACTCCCGATTCTCTTGTGTAGTCCTCGATTATTTTTATTATCGCTTTATCATGGAATTTTATTTTTTCTTTTTCCAAACCATGTTCAACAATTTGTTTCGGAATAAGATGTCGTTTTGCAATCTGAAGTTTTTCTTCAATTATGTATCCGTTTATTTCTATTATTTCCATCCTGTCCTTCAATGCAGGCAATACAGTATTTATGTTATTTGCAGTGGCAATAAACAAAACATTTGACAAGTCATAATCTGCTTCAAGATAATTGTCGTAAAAAGAATTATTCTGTTCGGGGTCGAGGACTTCGAGCAGGGCAGAAGACGGGTCGCCATGAAAAGGATTGTTTCCTACTTTATCAATTTCGTCGAGAACAAATACGGGATTCGATGATTTTGCTTTTTTTATGTTCTGTATAATTCTTCCGGGCATTGCACCAATGTATGTTTTTCTGTGTCCGCGGATTTCGGCTTCATCTCTCAAGCCGCCAAGTGACATCCTGACATAGTTTCTTCCAAGGGCTGACGCTATTGATTTTCCGAGTGATGTTTTTCCAACTCCCGGCGGTCCGTACAGGCATAGTATCGGCGATTTCATGTTTTTCTTGAGCTTGAGAACTGCCAGATGTTCAATAATTCTTTCTTTTACTTTTTCCAATCCGTAGTGGTCTTTATCGAGAACTTTCTGTGCTGTTTTCAAATCAAAATTATCGGTTGTGAATTCATTCCACGGCAGGTCAAGCAGGGTTTCCACATAATTTATCTGTATGGAATATTCTGCGGCGGCAGGGTGCATTCGCTGAAGTTTGTTTATTTCGCGCTTGAAAGCTTCGTCTATTTGCTTGCTCCATTTTTTTGTTTTTGCTTTTTCAAGCATTTCGCCTATTTGCTGTTCATGCGGATTTCCGCCCAATTCCTCCTGAATGGTTTTCAACTGCTGACCAAGCAGAAAGTCTCTTTGCTGTTTATCTAAATCTACTTTTACTTTCGACTGAATCTGGCTTTTAAGCTCGAGCATCTGGAGTTCTTTCGAAAGAAAACCAAGAAGGAGGTTTGCTCTTTCTTTTAAATCAAGGGTTTCCAGAAGTTTTTGCTTGTCGTTTACATTTGTATTCAGGTTTGAAGAAACGAAATTTATGAGGAACGTGGAGCTTTCTATATTTTTAATTGCAAAACCTGCTTCCGTTGGTATGTGAGGCGATAGCTTTATTATCTGAAGGGCAAGGTCTTTAATGGAATCAATAAGCGCCGTAAAACTTTCATCTTTTTCGGGGATATTACCTGCTATAATCTGCTTTACTTTTGCTTTCCAGTATGGTTCGGTTTGGGTGAGCTCAATTATTTCAAACCTGGTTTTGCCCTGAATTATTGCAGTTGAGCTTCCATCGGGCATTTGCAGAACTTTGACGATGTGTGCAATTGTACCTGTTTTATTTATGTCATCAAGTTTCGGGTCGTCAATAGATTCATCTTTCTGCGAAACAACACCTATGGTTTTGTCTGTTTTGTATGCGTCTTTAATTAGATTTATTGATTTGTCTCGTCCAACTGTTATGGGAACAAGTATTCCGGGAAAGAGAACTGTATTCTTAAGAGGCAGAATAGGCAATAGCTCAGGGAATTTTGTAGGCTCAATAATTTCTTCTTCTTCCGAAGTTATTATGGGAACAAATTCAGCTTCATCGCTCAATACGGCAAATTCCAATCTATCCAGATCTATGTCTTTATTTTTTCTCATCTTTTAATGTCAAACTGTCAGAAATTTTCTAATTAATATATAAAGTATGTCGCCAATGAGTATTGTCAATTTCTGTACCAAAAAAATTTAAACAATATTCTTGTACGGATTTGGCAGTGTATTGTTACACTTCATTATTTATATGTGATTACAATAATTATTTTGAAACTTTGCGGAACCCTTTGCGGACTTTGCGGGAAACAAATTATTTATTTAACGAAGAATACGCTAAGATATCGCTGAGAACGCAAAGGTTATAGTGAAAATATTGTTTGTTGAACCAATGAGTGGTGGTATTCTGTATTTTGTTGTAGAACTTTAAAATTTATTTCCCAGACTCAAAGATAAATAAGGTTTGATGCCCAGTCCGGTGTAACTTGGATCACTGTTGATATCATAGTTTTTCACTTGTATTCCGAGTCCGGTATAAAAATCCATAACGAAATTGTGCTCTTTTATTATCTGATATCCGATAAAGCAGGAAAGATGCCCTTCTATTACATTTGTTTTAGCTGATTTGTCTTCCCACGGACTTGTGCTGTAATACGACAAATCAACAAAAGGTGAGATGTATAATCCTGTTAATGGCTTATCGCTTTTGCTTAAATAATGTTTAATTCCGGAGCTGGCGGTTAATCCCCTGAGGAAGTCTGTTCTGATGTCATCGAAGTTGGAGTTTCTGCTGCCTAAAACTATTGAAAAGGGGCCGTCGAAGGAAAGTCCGATATAGTATGATTTCTTTTCTTTGATTTGTTTTTCCATGATTAAACCAAAGAGGGTGTGGTAGCAAAAATATGTTTCTGAGTTTGAGTGTTCAGATAACACAGGTAAAAAATTTGCCTTGAATATTGTTATATTCTTTGTTTCCTGTGCATTTGTAAGTAACGGTAACATAAAAAACAAGACAATGAAAATTTGTTTTCTCATATTTTTTTATTTTATATATTTGGTTTCGTAATATTCGTATGCGTCAATAATGTCGAGGTAAACGCCATCAAATCCGGCATCAATTATTTTGTTGAGATAGGAGTCGGTGTAACCGTAAATAACGTTTTTCCATTCCCTGAACCAGTATTTTACTTTGTAGTTTCCCTGCCATAAAGGATTTTGTGCATCGAGCCATTCGGGTGCAGTGCGCACTACTCTTCCTGTTGGCGTTGTCCACGATGAACTCCAGTACCATCTGTAATTTTCAGCTTCGCCAATGCTCATGTAAGCAATTACAAGTCGTTTGCCTCCATTTTCCTTGTTTTTGAGCAAGGCAATATCTGTGCTGTTAAATATATTTTCTTCGCAATAAATATCCATTATTATTATATCATAATTTGTGAATTTTACGGCATTAATAAAACTTTCTTTTGTGGGATAATTAGATGAATTTATGATATAAAGAAAATTCTTTGCATCTGATAATTTATTTATGTCGTTGGCATTTTCATTATAGACAGAATAGGATGGAATGACATTCAGGTCGCGTTCAGTTGCAGCAAATGAAATGAACCCGTAATTTGAATTTGAAAGAAACGAATTATTTGTTTTATCTGCATCCCGGCAATAATCGGTAACGAGAACTGTTTTTCCGTTGTTTTTTAATATGTTTAGAAAAGGAAGCATTTCATTTGTGTTGTCTCCTGAAGTAGCTACATTGTCTCCGTCATATCCATATAAAAGGTCTTCTCTTCCTATTCCGTCAATTGCATTCAGGTAATCTGTGTCGACAGCGCCTGTGGCTTTCTTGTCTTTTGTAACAATAGGTTCCCCGTTTTGCGGAATTATTATAAAACCGGAGTGTTTTGCACGTGCATAAGCCGAAATTTCTCCGACAAAAGTGCGCATTTCCTGAGCGAAATCAATATTTTTATAAGGATTGTTTTTTTTGCATGAAAAAAAACAAGAGGCAACAATCAGTAAAATAAATCCTTTTATGGGTATGCGGAGTTTCATAAAGTATGATTGTTTTTTTTTTGTTAATCATAATTATACAAAAATAAATAAAATATTTGTTCGCAACAAATCGGTGTTCAGTAATCAGTAATCGGTAATCAGTGGTCAGTAGCCAGTAAAAAAGGGCATAACTGTAGTCTTTAAATTTTATTTTTTTTAAAATTCATAATTTTCTTACTTTTATAAAAAATTAAACATAATAAAACAAACCTAAAAAGGAGGAAAAATGAATTCTAATGCAATTACATCAATTTTAATTCCCGTAATAATAATTTTTTTCTGGGGAATAAGAATAGTACGTCCTACCCACAGGGCATTAATAGAACGACTTGGAAAATACAACCGTTTTGCAAATCCCGGCTTTCACTGGATCATTCCTATTATAGAAAGAATGTTTACCGTTAATACAACAGAACAAATGGTAGATGCCGAACCGCAGGAAATAATTACAAACGACAATCTGAATGCAAGAGTTGATGCGCAGGTTTATTTTAAGGTAAAAGATGACGAAACGAGTGTTAAGAGTTCGCAATATATGTTAACAGATATCAGTGGCAGATAGTGAATCTTGCACGTACAACGCTTAGAAATATCATAGGTACCCTCACGTTAAAATCGGCAAACAGCGAAAGAGGAAAAATAAATGCGGAACTGCATAAAACACTTTGTGAAG
>JAQUPB010000009.1:0-17432 GCA_029004185.1 Bacteroidales bacterium
AAAATGGAAACGGAGCGGGAACTGCTCCCGACAGAATTCATACTCAACATGATTCTATAGGTGTTGATTCAAGCCTTCCTCCCGATGGAATTTTTGAAAAACTTTATATTGATCCGAATTTTTTAAGAAGAAATTCAATGACAACCGGAGTAAATATGGGCTTACTGGCAATTTCGCCACCAAAACCTTCTCCCCTGTTTGTTCCAGGTGCGGATAATATGAAAATAATTATGCAGGGAGAAGATACCGTTTATAATCATTACAGGGTAGGAATAAGAACGAGAGGTTCCGGCTCTTTGTATTTTGATACGGTTATGACTTTTTATTCCGATAGTTTTATAATTAATAATCTTCAGGGTGGCAAAAGATATTTCTTCAGCGTAATGAACGTTAAAAATACCGTTGAAAGCATATTTACCGATGAGCAGTCACAAATTATTGCAAACACAAGTGAAAGAGGTTCGGTTGAAAAGGATATTGAACTAATGCAGAATTATCCGAACCCCAACAACAACAAGGAAATGATGATTTCAATACTTGTTAAAAATCAGGTATTATACAGGAATGCAGAAATTGTAATTAAAGATTCGATAGGAAGAGACATAAAAAAAATACCCGTTGAATTGAAAGCAGGAAAAAATGATATTATTTTTAATCCTTTGAAAAACATGAAGGGAATCTATACATATTCCCTGAAAGTTGGCGAAAAAATTGTTCAAACAAGGAAAATGGTCATACTTTAAATTTCGAAATAATTAGTTTTTTATTCTGACAACTAACAACTAAAATTACAAAACAGATGAAAAAAATCATTTTACTCACTTCAGCACTTTTGTGCATGATAATATTCTTATCAACTGCACAAACCAACATGAAAATGTCAAATATTATTGCCGATCAAATTGTAAAAGGCAATTATAATCCTGCTAACTACACACCTGCTGTAGTTATTAACAATCCCGATTCTATAATCAATGGAGTTGTTTCAAGGGTTTCAAGAGATACTTTGTTGAAAAAACTTGATAGACTTCAGCATTTTCATAACAGGAATACAAGTTCCGATACAATATCAGATACTAACGGTATAGGTGCTACAAGGAAATGGCTTTACAGCGAATTGCAGAATATAAGTGCAGCCAATGAAAACAGGCTTGTTGTTTCGTATCTTACTTTTGATGCAACCGTAAATGGAAAAACAAAACACAAAAATGTAATTGGTGTTCTTCCCGGACTTGATACGACAGATAAACAATTTATTGTACTTCAGGGACATTTTGACACACGATGCGAAGGAGCAAATGATATAAATTGTGCTACCCCCGGTGCAGACGATAACGGTTCAGGAACCGTGCTTGTTTTGGAACTTGCAAGAATAATGTGCAAATATTCTTATAACCATACTATTGTTTTTGCACTGTTAACAGGAGAAGACCAGGGTTTATATGGCGGAATTGCTTTGGCAACATATTTTTATAACAACAGCTTGCCGGTTATGGCTTGTTTTAATAATGATGTTGTAAGCGGTGTAATTTGCGGACAAACTTCTTCACCTCCCGGATGTTCTCCTCCTCAAAGCGTTGATAGTATTGATGTTAGAGTTTATTCTTATTCAACATCAAATGATTCCGATGCTGTTTCACCTTATAAACAGCTTGCACGCTATATTAAACTTCATCAAATAGAAAGAATAAATCCTCTTATTAGCACAAAAATGAATATAGAGATGCAGATAGTAGAAGACAGAACAGGAAGAAGCGGAGATCATATTCCATACCGTCAGAAAAATTATACAGCCGTGAGAGTTACATCACACAATGAAAACGGAAACGGCTCGGGAACCGCACCCGACAGAGACCATACAACACGTGATTCAATAGGACGAGATACAAGTATCCCGAAAGATGGCATATATGATATATGGTATATTGATATGAATTATCTGAAAAGAAATGCAATTACAAATGGCGTTAATGTCGGTTTGCTGGCAGTTTCACCACCAAAACCAGCTCCTGCTTTTACTCCAGGAGCAAACAGCATGAAAATAACAATGCAAGGGAAAGATACTGTTTATAACCATTACAGGGTTGGTATAAGAAAAAAAGGTTCAGGAACACTTTATTTCGATACTGTTTTAACTTTTTATACGGATACTTTTACAATTAAAAATTTACAGGGAGGGAAAAAATATTTCTTCAGTGTAATGAATGTTGAAAATACCGTAGAAAGTATTTTTGCTAACGAACAATCATTGACTACTGTTGGTATTTATGAAAAGGGTTCATATAATAATGAAATTGAATTAAAACAAAATTATCCGAATCCAAATAACGGGGAAACTGTAATTACGGTTATAATAAATAGAAGTTTAAATTTTGATAATGCATTTATTATTGTAAAAGATCTTCCGGGAAGAGAAATAAAAAGAATTCCGGTTGAACTTAAAAACGGAAATAATAATGTTATTTTCAAACCGGCACATGAAATGAAAGGCATTTATACTTATTCGCTTGAAATAAACGGTAAAATTATTCAAACAAAGAAAATGGTAATCTTATAACATGGAATTGAATATAAATTTTTATAATGAGGACAGTAATTTCACGATTAAAGATAAAAATACCCTTAAAGGAAATTTTGAAAAAATATTTTCGAAAGAGAAACCTTTAAGCGGAAATGTGAATTTTATTTTCTGTTCCGACAAATACCTGATTAACCTGAATACAAGGTTCCTGAAGCATAAATCACTTACCGATATTATTACTTTTGAAAATTATTATGGAAAGAACAATCTTATTGCTGATATTTATATCAGTATTGATAGGATAAAGGAAAATTCAAAAAAGTATAAAGTAATATTTGAAAAGGAACTATACAGAGTGATGATACACGGAATACTTCATATTGCGGGTTACAAGGATAAAACACCGGCAGACAAAGCAACAATGACGAAAAAAGAAAATATATATTTAAAAATGTTTCACGTGAAACGAAAGTAATGAGATATGATTTTGATGTTATAGTTGTCGGAGGAGGCCACGCCGGATGTGAAGCAGCAGCTTCTTCTGCAAATCTCGGATCGAAAACACTTCTGATTTCAATGAATCTTACGAATCTTGCGCAAATGTCGTGCAATCCGGCAATGGGAGGAATAGCAAAAGGACAAATTGTAAGGGAAATTGATGCACTTGGCGGATATTCGGCCATTGTGACGGACAGGACAATGATTCAGTTCAGAATGCTTAATAAATCGAAAGGACCAGCAATGTGGAGTCCGAGGGCACAAAATGACAGAGTCTTGTTTTCAATTGAATGGAGGAATATTCTTGAAAGTATTCCAAATCTTTCAATGAGACAGGATACTGCAATGAATTTATTGATAAAAAAAGGAAAAATATATGGAATAAAAACGCTAATAGGAAAAGAAATTACTGCAAAAGCAGTTATACTCACAACAGGAACCTTTTTAAATGGAAAAATCTTCATAGGAGAAAAAAGCTTTACGGGAGGAAGAATAGGTGAAATAAATTCTGTAGGATTAACCCAACAACTTAATAAAACCGGTCTGAAAAGCGATAGAATGAAAACAGGAACATCGCAAAGAATTGACGGGCGTTCTGTTAATTTCAGAAAAATGATTGAACAGAAAGGTGATGAAAATCCAAAGAAATTCTCCTTTACCGAAACACCAAAACTTAAAAAACAAAGAAGCTGTTTTTTAGTTTATACAAATGATGAAGTTCATAATATATTAAGAAAAGGTTTTTTAAAATCACCTTTATTTTCGGGTAGAATAAAAGGAAAGGGACCGAGATATTGTCCGTCAATTGAAGATAAAATCGAAAGATTTTCAGATAAGAACAGGCATCAGTTGTTTGTCGAACCGGAAGGATGGACTACAAATGAATATTATTTAAACGGGTTTTCATCTTCGCTTCCCGAGGAAATACAATTTGAAGCATTAAAGAAAATTAAGGGATTTGAAAATGTAAAAATATTCCGCCCCGGTTATGCTATTGAATATGATTTTTTTCCTCCAACACAGCTTGACTTGACTCTGGAAACAAAAGAGATAGAAAATCTGTATTTTGCCGGACAAATTAACGGAACTACAGGATACGAGGAAGCGGCTTGTCAGGGGCTGATAGCAGGAATAAATGCACACAGAAAATTAAACAAAATCTCTCCTTTTATCTTAAAAAGATCAGATGCATATATAGGCGTATTGATTGATGATTTGGTAACAAAAGGAACCGATGAACCCTATCGTATGTTTACTTCAAGGGCAGAGTACAGGATATTACTTCGCCAGGATAATGCGGATATACGACTAACGCCAAAAGGTTATGAAATAGGACTGATAAATAAAAAAAGAAAAAATGCTCTTGACCAAAAAATAAAGGAAATAAATAAAACAATTGAGTATTTTGAAAAAACAAGCATCGAACCAAAACAAATTAACAGGATATTAACAAAACTTAGCACAGGAAATATCAGTCAAAAAACAAAAATTAAAAACCTGGTTTTACGCCCGCAAATTTCAATGTTTGATCTAAATAATAAAGTTAAATTTATAAAAGATTTTTTTAATAAAATAAAAACAGAAAAAACCGAAATAGCCGAAGAAGCCGAAATATTGATGAAATATGAAGGCTATATTGAAAAGGAAAAAGAAATTGTGAATAAGCTAAGTAAATTCGAAAATATTGAATTACAAAAGAATTTTGACTATAGTTCAATAAAATCAATTTCTTCAGAAGCAAGAGAAAAATTAATTAAAATAAAACCAGGAACATTGGGGCAAGCATCAAGAATCAGCGGAGTTTCACCCGCTGATATTTCAGTATTGATGATTTACCTTGGAAAATAATTAAATTATGTTTCACGTGAAACATTTAGTTAAAAAACTGAATATCAATATAATATAAAATTTTATTTTGTTTTTGTAATATGGAGGTTAATTTTATAACCATTTTTGTGAAAAAAAAGAAAAAATCAATTTAAAGGCGATTTAATGAAAAAAACGCAAAAAATGAACCTTATGCCATTAAATCAAAAATCGTTTCTTAAATCGCTTTATTTTAAGTTGTACTTTTGAATAAATATTTCAGGGGATTTAACATTTAAACATGAAGATAAATCAGAAAAATAAAACACTTTTACTGCTTATAATTGCTGCAATATTCTATTTATCGGGTATTTCATACAGAAATGCACATACTTTCCTTGTCGGTTACGAAAAGAAAACAAATTTATTTCAAAAAACATTGAATGGTAAGGAAAAGGAATTAGATACCATTCTGAATAACTTGCTTATCAACATAAAAACAAAAGAAGAAAAGTTCTTTATGGTAAATATCAGGTATTACAATGATTTGTATGAAAAAAAGGGATATTCTTTATTTGTTTATGAAAATAAAAATCTAAAATACTGGTCAAGTAATAATGTGCCGGTCAGCAATTACAGTTTCGATAAATTAACAAATACACAAATACAATATTTGAAAAACGGATGGTACAGAATTATAAAAAAGAATAGTGGCAGATATACAGCAATAGGATTGATTTTATTGAAGAACGAGTATCAATATAATAATAAATATCTTTTAAACAATTTTCAAAAAGATTTTAAAATAGGGCAAAATACCGTAATCAATGAGAAACAAACAGGAAATTATAATATATATTCACAGGATAAAAAATTTCTTTTTTCGTTGATTTATAAAAACGATGAAAGTACTGATAATGCTGATAAAAGTATTGATGTAATTTTTTATGTAATAAGTTTGATTTTTATTGTTTATTTTCTTTTGTCGCTGAGTAAAATTATAGTTACACGATATAAAAAACAAATATTTTATTTGGTTTTTGCTGCAGTTATTATTGTTTTAAGATTTTTTTCAATCTATTATAAAATCCCGTCTTCTCTTTATGAGCTCGAATTGTTCAGTCCCAAATTCTATGCCGTGTCGTTTTGTTTTCCTTCTTTCGGCGATTTGTTTTTGAATATTTTACTTCTATTTTTTCTGGTTTTGGTGTTTTCCGAAAATTATAATTTGATAAAAGTATTCAGAAGACACAAAATCTGGAATAAGTATATTACAGCTACTTTGGGAATTTTTATTTTATTTGTTTTTTCGGATTTTATTGTTGGAATTTTCAAGAGCATAGTTATAAATTCGAATGTTTCCTATAATGTAAATAATATTTTTAAACTTGATTTATTCAGCATTACCGGATTTTTACTTATCGGAATATTATTTTTATCCCTTTTCATTTTAATTGACAAAATAGTTACTTATTTGGTATTTTTCAGCAAAAAAGTAAATTTTCATATTCCGAATTTCGTTGCAGGAATATTACTGTTTATGATTTATAAAGAAGGGTTTGATAAATCAGACATTTTAAATCTTTCCTGGACTTTTATTGTCATTATTATACCATTATTCAGCAAAATAAAAACAAAAAATATCTTATCCTTCTATTATATAATGTTGTATTTACTGCTGTATTCCTTGTTTGCAACATTTTTGATAAATGATTTTAATAAAACAAAAGAAAACGAAAAAAGAAAATCACTTGCAATAAAGCTTTCAATAGAACAAGACCCGATAGCAGAGTATATTTTTACGGAAATTGAACAGGAAATAAAAAAAGATGCAGTTTTAAAAAACCTGATATCAAGAAAAAATTTTAACGAAGACTCAATAAACAAAAGAATAAAGAAAAAATATTTTTCAGGCTACTGGACTAAATATGACGTGCAGATAACCACCTGCAGGCCTTCAGACAACCTGCTGATGGTACCGGATAATATTGAAAAAAATTGCTTTGATTTATTTAATGAGAAAATATTATCAATAGGAAAACCAACCATAAGTTGTGATTTATATTATTTAAACAAAGGCACAGGAAAAATAAGTTATTTGTCAGAACTCTCAATTCCCGACAAAAACAACGATTTGGTAAATTCAACGAAATTTTTTGTGGAACTTGATTCAAAATTTGTTCCACAGGGTATTGGCTATCCGGAACTTCTGCTTGACAAAAAAGTGAAAAGTTTCATTGACCCGACAGAATATTCGTATTCTATTTACAACAATAAACAACTTATAACTCAGTACGGAAAATACTTATACAATTTTTATTCCGATACATACGGAAAGCAGAATGATGAATTTAACTTTTTCAACAAAGATGATTTTAATCATTTGTTTTATAAAGTTGATGATAAAACATCTTTAATAATAAGTAAAAAAAGAGACAGTTTTCTGAACACTATTACGCCTTTTTCTTATTTGTTCGGATTTTTCGGCATAATAAGTATTTTGTTTCTTTTTGCAAGAAAATTGCCGAATCTATACAAAACAGTCAGAGCAAATTTTAAATTCAGAATTCAGATAACAACAATTCTGATAGTCCTTATATCACTTGTTATTATTGGTATAAGCTCAACATATTATATTCTTAATTTGTTTGAAAACAAAAATTATGAAAATATAAAAGAAAAAATTCATTCAATTTCAATCGAATTGGAACACCGGATATCAGATGTTACTTCAATTCCTCCGAACATGAATGATTACATTTCAGAACTTCTAATAAAATATTCAAATGTTTATTTTATTGATATTAATTTATATGATCCCATGGGAAACCTTATTGCGTCAACACGACCTAAGATTTTTAACGAGGGATTGATAGGCGAAAAAATAAACCCGGTTGCTCTCGGTGAATTGAGTATAAATCAGAAAACATTATTTATTAATGATGAAAATATAGGAAATATGAAGTATATTTCTGCATATATTCCTTTTAAGAACAATAATAATAAAACAATTGCGTATATAAATTTGCCATATTTTTCAAAGCAAAATGAAGCCAGAAAAGAACTGTCAACCTTTATAGTTGCACTCATAAACATATATGTGTTACTTTTCACTTTGGCAATAGTGGTTTCTTTATTTGTCTCAAATTATATTACCATGCCATTGCAGTTTATAAAAATGAAAATGAGCAGAGTCAAGTTTGGCAGGAAAAATGAAAATATTGAGTGGAAAAGCGAAGATGAAATTGGAAATCTGATTAATGAATACAACCGCATGATAAAAGAACTTGAAAGGAGTGCCAAAATGCTTGCAAAATCAGAAAGAGAAAGCGCATGGCGTGAAATGGCAAAGCAGGTTGCACACGAAATAAAAAATCCTCTTACACCCATGAAACTCAGCGTTCAGTATCTGGAAAAAGCGTGGAAAGATAAGGCGCAGAATTTTGATGAACGCCTTCAAAAATTTACAAAGACAATGATAGAACAGATAGATAATTTGTCTGCCATCTCATCCGAGTTTTCAGATTTTGCAAAAATGCCTCATACCTACAGCGAAAAAATTGAAATTTCGGAAATAATTAATAATATTCTTGACTTATATAAAAATATTGAAAATCAGGAAATAATTTTTTCAAAACAAAAAGAAAAGGAATATTTTATAAACGGCGATCGCAGCCAGTTGCAGAGAATCCTGACCAACCTGATAAATAATGCAATGCAGGCAATACCGTTTAATAAAAAAGGAATTATAAGTATTGAATTATACGAAAAAGATAATATGATTATTATAAAAATTACCGACAATGGAACGGGAATTGCCAAAGGACAGCTAAATAAAATTTTCTCCCCTAATTTTACTACGAAAACAGGAGGAATGGGATTAGGTTTGGCAATAGTTAAAAGTATCGTGGAAAATCTGAACGGAAAAATATGGTTTGAAACAAAGGAAAATGAAGGAACATCTTTTTATGTTGAATTTACAAAAATAAAATAATAAGATTTCTTAATATATTAAAAACCTTATGACGAAAGTATTTGAGAAATATAAAAATTTTCTGCTGATAATTGTTTTAGGATTATTTTTTTCCTGTGAGAATGATATTAATACTGTGAACATTATTACAAATAAAGACAAATCGCCGACCGAAACATCAAGAAATGTTGAAATAATATACAGTGAAAATGCCGATGTGCTTGTTAAAGCCAATGCTTCTTTATTGAACAGATACATAAATGATAAAACTTCATATATGGAAATGCCCGAAGGCGTTAAGGTTTTGTTTTATGATTCACTTAAAAATGTTGAATCGAGCTTAATAGCCAATTATGCAGTGTATCATGAAAGAGAAAAAATTATGGAAGCAAGAAATAATGTTGAAGTTGTAAACAGAAAAGGAGAAAAACTTAACACTGAGCACTTGATCTGGAATCAACAAAATGAAAAAATATATTCCGATGTATTTGTGAAAATTACCACCAGTGATGAAATTCTGTTTGGCGAAGGACTGGAAGCGGACCAATATTTTGACAAGTGGAAAATCAAAAAACCCAAAGGAACAATTTCTGTTAAAAAATAAAAGATTTATAAAAATTATTATTTACTTCCCTTTGCTTTTCCGGGTTTTGTGGTTTTTGATTTTCTTGTTATGATAATAAGATTAGAAGGCTTGCCTTCGGAATTATAAACAAAAGAAATGCTTGATTTCAATGTGTTTTTATGTCCGTCTTTTGTGAAATATTTATATGAAAAATCTTTCGAACCTCCGTTTTCCAAAATAAAAGACATATGTTCAATTACCTGATCCTTAATATTTCCGGGGAACAATTCAAATATAGAAGAGTTAATTATTTTTTCTTTAGAAATAATATTAAATAAGTTTAAAGTAGTATCATTACATTCAAGTATAAAACCATCAATGGAAGACATTATGATAGACTCCTGAAGAGAATCGAGCATGATTTTTATTAAATCACGTTGTTTTTTTGTGAATTTATCCGCCTTTTTATTTATTGTAATATCTTTTGCAATTCCTGTAATTCCTATAACTTCACCCTTTTCATTAATAATAGGTGTTTTATATACTTCATACCAGGGTTCATTTTTGATGAAAGTAAGTTTTTCGTCGAAATAATTTTGTTGTTTTGATGTGATTACCTCTTTGTCACTGGCCATATTGAATTCCGCGAAATCTTCCGGCCAAACAGAGAAATCATCTTTTCCAATAATGTCTTCGGTTTTGTGTCCTGTTAATTTTGCATAAGGTTCATTTACGGCAATGAATTTACTGTCTTTGTCCTTAAGCCATGCGACAAAAGGAATATTGTCAACAAAAGCATGTAATCTGATTTTGGTTTCCGACAATTCGGTTTTTTGCTCAATAAGTAAATTCCTTTGTTCAAAAAAAGACGCAATCAACCTTGCTAATATTCCAAATTCGCTTTTTTCTTTTTTTATTAGTTTGTCGATTATTATTGTATCTTCTGTTTGAAGTGATTTTATTAATAAAGAAATGGGTCTTTTGATTGAAAACATCGAAAATAATGATATAATAACGATTGCAAAAAACAAAAATAAAATTGAAACATAAAGAGTATATTGGGTAAGTGATATTATTTTTTGCATTGTAGCGGACTGTGTGTTAATACTCAGTTTTACCAAAGGTTTTCCTGAATAATCATATAATAATTTTGAAAACCTTACTTTTTCACTTTGTTCATCAAATTCTGCTTCGAGGTTACTGTTAATTATAGGAGTGATGTTGATTTTTGTCTGGGTTAATTTTGAAATTTCATCAATATAATTTTTTGACCATAACTTTCCCACAATGAAATATCCCCTGGGAGCCGTTAACCTGTTGTAATCATTTGAGGGATGTATTGAGGCAGCATTCATCTCAATTAAACCGGCAGGAGAATTTATAAAAAAATGAGATTTTTTTGAGTTGTAAAAAATGTTTTTGATGGTTTTGTTGTTCAGCTCGGAAAATTCATTTTTTTTAATATTGTTAACGTAATAAACAAGACCAAAATTATTATTATATATCCATACAAAATTAGCTTCGTAAGTTGGCAGTGCCGATTCTATAGTTTCTTTTGCCCATGTTTTTGAGTTTTCAGTAAAAGGAGTTTTAATGAAATTGACCATTTCATCCCAATAAGTATAATCAAAAGCAAATGTTTCAAGAGGTTTTCCCCTGAGTTCAACCATTTTGTCAAATAAATATTTTTTTTGTTCTTCGGTATCTTTTTTTATTATTTTTAATCTCGATATTTCAAATCTGTAAAGAATAAGCAGCCCGATTATAAGAACCGCAAGCCGGAGAGAAATTAAAACTATTAATCTTATATGTATTTTCTTCATGAAAATATGCTATGAATGTGCTAATATATTAAATATTCCATAAAAAATCTTTAATATTCAGCTGAATTTTTGTTTCACCATTCCATTCATTTTCTTCTATTGAATAACAGATTGAAAAAGAAGTATTTTGTTGTATTTTATCAAGAACATCTGCCTTATTGAAAGCAATTGCTTCAAATACTTTGTTTTTATTGTTGTTTTGATACAAGGATAGTTTCAGATGGTTTTCTCCTACTACTCTTGCAAATCCTTTATCAAGAACATTTCCGGTTTTAAAAAGAGGTTTCATGTTTCCGGGACCAAACGGAGCAAACTGTTTTATTACCTTGAAAAAATTAAGCGTTATATCATTAAAATTAATTTCGGAATCAATTTCTATTTCAGGAATCAATAATTCATCAGTAATTGTTTTGCATACGAATTTTTCAAATTTTTCTGCAAATAATTCTATATTTTCTTTTTTCATGGTGATACCCGCAGCATATTTGTGTCCGCCGAAACGTTCAAGTAAATCACTGCAGGCACTCAATGCTTCATATAAATCGAAATCTTTTATCGAACGTGCAGAACCTGTTGCAAGTCCTTCCGACTCTGTTAAAATTATAGTAGGCTTGTAATAAGTTTCAATTACTCTTGATGCAACAATACCTATAACTCCTTTGTGCCAGCTGGGATTAAATAAAACTGTTGATTTTCTTTTTTGCAATTCCTCGCTATTTTCAATTATCTGCAAGGCTTCTTCCGTTATTTGCTTGTCAAGGTCTCTGCGTGTGGTATTGTCATAATTTATTTCTTTTGCAAATTCTAAAGCTCTTTCAGAATCATCAGAAATCAATAATTCAACTGCATTTCTTCCGGTATTAATTCTTCCTGCTGCATTAATTCTTGGCCCGATAACAAAAACAACATCGTTGACTGATGCTTTTTTCCTGAATCCGCTTACATCAAGCAGCGATTTAATTCCTGGTCGGGGACAATTATTTATTGCCTGCAATCCGTAATAAGTTAAAATCCTGTTTTCTCCCGTAATCGGAACTATGTCCGAACAAACACTTATTGCAACCAGGTCGAGATAATCATATAAATTGCTTATGGGAATATTTTTTTTCAAACAATATGCAAAAAGCATTTTAAATCCGACACCGCAACCACTGAGTTCTTTGAAAGGATAAGCGCAATCTTTTCTTTTGGGATCTAAAATTGCTACAGCAGCAGGCAGTTCGTTTCCCTGTATGTGATGGTCACAAACAATAAAATCAATACCGGAATCTTTTGCATATTTTATTTGTTCAATCGCTTTAATCCCGCAATCGAGAGAAATTATAAGCGAAAATTTATTTTCTTTTGCAAAGTCAATTCCCTTTAAAGAAACTCCATATCCCTCCGAGTTCCTGTCGGGAATATAAAAATCAATGTTTTCACTATAATTTTTTAAAAACGAATAAACCAAAGCAACAGAAGTGGTTCCGTCAACATCATAGTCGCCGTAAATTAAAATCTTTTCATTTTTTTCAATTGCTTTATCAAGACGTTCAACTGCAATATCAATATCTTTCATCAGAAGCGGATTGTATAATTCATCAAGAGAAGGACGGAAAAATGATTTTGCTTTTTCAAAAGTATCAATACCTCTTTGTACAAGGATTTTTGCAATTATAGGATTGATATTGCATGTTTGTGATAAGCTTTTTACAATATCTTCATCTGCCTTTGACTTCAGTTTCCAGCGTTTCTGCATAAAGTGATTAAGGATTTGGGATTAAGGAATTATAAAAAAATATTTGTTTTTAAACTTTAAGTATTCGAAGTACTTTAAGTACTTATTTATTAAAATCGGTCATCGTTTTCGCTGAACCAAAAGTAACAAAACTTTTAATCATTTCCGTAGCAGTTTCTATTTTGGGAAGTATTATCTGGTTTTCTTCTTTCGACCATTTGCCAAGAACATAATCGGACTGATATCCTTTTGGAAAATCATTGCCGATGCCGAATCGCAACCGCGGAAACTCAGAAGTGCCAAGTGTTTCAATTATGCTTGTCAGTCCGTTATGACTGCCGTCGCCGCCTTTTGTTTTCATTCGCATCGAACCCAAAGGCAAAGCAATATCATCGCAAACAACAAGTAGATTTTCTAATAAAATATTTTCTTTCTGCAGCCAGTATCTCACGGCATTGCCGCTAAGATTCATGAATGTAGAGGGTTTTATGAAAAAAAGAATTTTACCTCTGTATTTGAATTCTGAAACAAAAGCATATCTTTTTGAAGAAAACGAAAGTTTTTCTTTTCCAGCAAAAGCATCCAGTATCATAAAACCTATGTTATGACGGGTGTTTTCGTATTCATCGCCTATGTTACCTAATCCGGCAATTAGAAATTTTGTCATTGGTCAATAGTCATTTGTTATTAGTAAAAATAATACTAATACAAAATACAAATATAAAATAGTTTAATTAATTTCAGATTGAAACTCTAAACAGGAAACTGAGAACTGAAAACTATTTCTTATCCAGCGAACCAAAAACTTTTCTCAGGATATCGGAAATTCTTGCAAGAGGGTCTTTTCTGATTTTCAATTCCTCGCCTTCAATCGTTTTGAATAATCCTTCAAGAGCTTTGTTTGTTACATAATCTTCAAGGTTAGGGTTGATTTTCTGCACCATCGGAATCTTGTTATATTTTGTCATTAATGGATTCCAGTATTTTGTAATTTGAACTTTTTGCAATGCATTGCGAACAACCGGTTTGAATTTTGCTTTTAAATCGTTTATAGTTTTGCTCTTTAAATATTGTGTTGCAGCATTATTAGCTCCTTTCAGAATATTCATCCCGTCGGTTATTGTAAGTTGTGTTATTGCATTTAAAAAAATCGGCGCTGCCTGCTTTGCGGCTTCTTCGGCGGCTCTGTTGAGAGTTAAGATGCATTTATCAACCTGTTGTCCCATGCCCATTCCCCTAAGTGTTTTTTCCATTTTTACGGCTTCGGGTGGTAAAAGAATTTTAATTAAAGGATTTTTAAAATAGCCGTCAATTGCCGAAACTTTTTTTGCAGAATTGTTGGTTCCGACACTGAGGGCTTCTTTTAAACCCTTGATAACTTCGGTGTTTGTCAGGGGTTTATTATCTGTAATAGTTTTTTTTGTTTTATTAATGATGTCCTGATATGTGTTCTGAGAATAAATCAATCCGGGACATATTAATATTGCTGTAATTAGAAATATTTTTTTCATATTATTAGGATTTATATTTTGAGAACTGCATTAATTTTGCCAAAATTACATAAAATAAAAATTTATAAAAATGTTTTATAAATTCGTAACTATTTCTTATTAAAATTAATAGCTAAAAAGTATGGTTGAAAATTTGGACTAAAGTCCAAAAAGTGTGTATATATTGGTAACCCCGCACTTAAGTGCGGGGTTATTAAACCCAGAATAAAAGGGCTTTAGCCCTGACATAATAAAAACAATTCAAAAAAAAGTGAAAGAAAAATATTCAAAAATATTCGTTTCCCTTCCCGTTCTTGATGAACAGGATTATCTGCCATTTTGTTTGAAAGCATTTGAAAAGCAAACGTTCCGGAATTTTGAAGTTTTTATTTGCGTAAACCAACCTGATGAATGGTGGAATATAGAAGAAAAAAAACAAATTTGTATAAACAATCAAAAAACACTGGAGTTTTTAAAAAGTTATAATAAAATTCCTTTGAAAATTATTGACAAATCAAGCAAAAGCAATGGATGGGACAAAAAAAATCTGGGAATAGGGCAGGCAAGAAAAACAATCATGGATGAAATTTCTTCAACGGCAGATAACGATGATTTAGTCGTCAGCATTGATGCTGATACTGTTTTTAATGAAAATTATTTTTCTTCATTGGTAAATACTTTTAATGAAAAGCCGGAGGCGGTTGCGTTGTCAGTTCCTTATTATCACAATTTAACCGATGATGAAAAAGCAAACATGGCAATTCTGCGGTATGAAATTTACATGAGATATTATTTAATAAACCTTTTCAGGATAAAATCTCCATATTCATTTACGGCACTTGGTTCGGCAATTGCTCTTCCTGTTTGGGCGTATAATAAAACAGGAGGAATTACTCCCAAAAAAAGCGGCGAAGATTTTTATTTTCTTCAGAAACTTTCAAAATGCGGAAAGATTTTAAACTACTGCTCTGAAAAGGTATATCCTGCGGCACGTTTTTCCGACAGGGTTTTTTTCGGCACGGGACCGGCAATGATTAAAGGAGCAAAAGGCGACTGGGATAGCTATCCCATTTATGATTATTCTTTATTTGATGAAATTAAAAAAACTTACGATGCAATACCAACGTTGTTTTTGAAAGATACAGAAACTGAATTTACAGCATTTTTAAAACAACAATTTAAGTCGGATAATTTATGGGAACTTTTGCAAAATAACTCAAAATCACTGGAACAATTCACAAGAGCATTTCATGGAAAAGCAGATGGATTAAGGATTTTACAATTTTTAAAAGCAAAACAAAAACTTATAAATAAAACGGAAGAAGAATGCCTGAAAGAATTTATAAGTAAATTTTACAAAGACGATTTTATTAAAACTGATATTGACTTGCAAACATTTTCTTTTTCATCATCATCAGTTGAAACAATTGATAGCATGAGAAACTTTTTATTTGAAACAGAAAACAATTACCGTAAATCAGGGTTATAATAAAGTCAGGTGTATTATTAGTGGCACAGTATTTGAAATAAATTTATTAAATTTGCATATATTTATGAAAAAGGGGATTTATATACTTACATCGTTACTTTTGTTGTTTTTCGCTTCCTGCAAGAAAGACGACGAAAACGATACGCCCGAAGATGATCCAAGAGTTAAATTTGAAGGAAATTGGACTTGTAAGGAAACATGCAAAAAAGATGGCTCTACTGTTACTTTTTCCGTTACTATTTCAAAAAGCACTTCAAGCAGTTCCGACATATTAATAGCAAATTTCAATCAGCTTGGAAGTGCAGAAAAAATAAGCGCAGTAGTTGCAGGTTATAATTTAACAATCCCACAACAAACTACTTCAACAGGATATCAGATATCAGGAAGCGGAACAATGGACAGCAAAAAAACTTCAATAAGTATGAGTTATTCGGTTAATGATGGAGCTCAAACCGATGACTATACGGCTGCTCTGACAAAATAGAAGTTTATTTATAAGCAATGGATATTTCGAATTGTACCAAATCAACAAATTCCTGAATTCTGTTTTTAATTTTCTCCTTGGTAAGATTTATAAGATTTTCCGTGCCGAATTTTTCAACGGTAAAAGAAGCCATTGCAGAACCCATTATAATTGCTCCTTTTAAATTTTCAAAAGAAATATCCTTTGTTTTGTCAAGATAGCCTATAAAACCTCCGGCAAAAGAATCGCCCGCACCTGTGGGGTCAAACACTTCTTCAAGGGGAAGCGCAGGGGCAAAAAATACCTGGTCTTTATCAAATAATAATGCACCGTGTTCGCCTTTTTTAACTATCAGATATTTTGGTCCCATTTCCATGATTTTTCTCGCAGCTTTAATTAAAGAATACTCATTACTCAGCATTCTTGCTTCTTCGTCGTTAATTGTAAGAACATCGACCATTGTGAGAACTTCCTTAAGGTCGTCCAGCGCGGTGTTCATCCAGAAATTCATTGTATCCATTACAATTAGTTTAGGTCGCTTTTTCATTTGCTGAATAACCTTTTTCTGGATTAAAGGAGTTAGATTTCCAAGCATTAAAAAATCAGCTTCTTTGAATTTTTCGGGAACAACAGGATCAAAACCGGCTAAAACATTTAATTCGGTTACCAATGTATCACGGGTATTCATATCAATGTGATATTTTCCTGACCAGAAAAAAGATTTTTCTCCCTGTTTTACTTCTACTCCGTCGAGATTAATATTTTTACTTTTCAGTAAATCCGTATAATCTTTTGGAAAATCATCTCCGATAACGGAAACCAAACCCATGTTTTGTGTAAAGTAGGAAGCTGCCAATCCGATATAAGTTGCAGCACCTCCTATTATTTTATCTGTTTTGCCGAAAGGAGTTTCAATCGCATCGAAAGCAATAGTGCCAACAATAAGTAAACTCATAAATATCTGTTTTTTTGCAAAGATATTGTTTATTTGATTTTTTACAATTACTTTTGCAATCCGATTTTTAATTTATTATTAAAAGATAAATTCCTCCCTAGCTCAGTTGGTTAGAGTCCCGCACCTGCGGGA
>JAQUPB010000009.1:17532-37909 GCA_029004185.1 Bacteroidales bacterium
TTAATCAGAGGGGTAAAGGAGAAAGACATAATTCCTCCCTAGCTCAGTTGGTTAGAGTCCCGCACCTGCGGGATTAATCAGAGGGGTAAAGGAGAAAGACATAATTCCTCCCTAGCTCAGTTGGTTAAAGTCCCGCACCTGCGGGATTAATCAGAGGGGTAAAGGAGAAAGACATAATTCCTCCCTAGCTCAGTTGGTTAGAGTCCCGCACCTGCGGGATTAATCAGAGGGGTAAAGGAGAAAGACATAATTCCTCCCTAGCTCAGTTGGTTAGAGCATCTGACTGTTAATCAGAGGGTCGCTGGTTCAAGTCCAGCGGGGGGAGCAGAGGCTATGAAACAGGGATTAGCTCAGTTGGTTAGAGTCCCGCACCTGCGGGATTAATCAGAAGGTCGTCCCGAGAATTCGGGATCCAGCCGGGGGAGCAAATCCTGCGATAGCGGGATTTTTTATTATGTATTATATCTACATTTTATATTCCGAATCTTCAGACAAATATTATATCGGTCATACTGATAATATCGACAGGCGCTTACTTGAACATAATTTTTCAGAAAGAAATACATATACTTCTAAATACAGACCATGGATATTGAAAGCAACATACTCATGTGGGAATAAGAGATCGATTGCGATGAAAATCGAAAAAATTATAAAACAACAGAAAAATAGAAATTTTATTAAAAAACTTATTGATGGAGTTCAACTGTATGGCGATTTAGCTCAGTTGATTAGAGTCCCGCACCTGCGGGATTAATCAGAAGGTCGTCCCGAACTTTCGGGACCCAGCGTGGGGAGCAAAATCCTGCGATAGCGGGATTTTTTTATTATGCAAGACCTAACAGGTTTTCAAAACCTGTTAGGTCTTGTGCTTTTGAAACAACTTTTTTTACTTCTTAATTTTGTGCACCCGGGAGTTTTATGCAACAAAAGCTGTTTATTGTTATAAGTCAAAGTAATTTATTCCCAAACAATTTGCAAAACAACTATTTTTTTTAACTTTGCACGCTATAAAAATTAATAAAAAATGGAAAACAAAAAAATCTTAAAAAGCGGTGAATTTCTTGTAGAAGAAACTGAAGCAAAGAATGTTTTCATACCTGAAGAGTTTAATGAAGAACAAAAAATGATTGCCCAGACATGCCAGGATTTTCTGGAAACGGAAATATATCCGAAGCTTGATGAAATTGACACGGGCAAACATGAAATAATGGTTGCTGCATTAAAAAAGGCAGGAGAACTGGGTTTATTGGGAATAGCGGTTCCGGAAGAATACAATGGCTTCGGGCAGAATTTCGTAACACAAATGCTCGCAGCAGAGACCATAGGGGCAGGATATTCTTTTTCAGTTGCTTTTATGGCGCATAGCGGAATAGGAACTTTGCCGATTGCGTATTATGGAAACGACGAACAGAGAAAAAAATATGTTTCAAAGCTTGCTACAGGAGAATTAATCGGGGCATATTGCCTTACAGAACCTAATGCCGGTAGTGATGCAAATTCGGGAAAAACACAAGCCAAACTTTCCGAAGACGGAAAACATTACATTATGAACGGACAGAAAATGTGGATAACAAACGCAGGATTTGCCGATTTGCAGACTGTATTTGCAAAAATAGATAATGACCGTTGTTTAAGCGCTTTTATTGTTGAAAGAAATTATCCGGGTGTTGTAATTAATGTTGACGAAAAGAAAATGGGAATTAAAGGTTCTTCTACAGCCCAGATTTTTTATAATGATGTAAAAGTGCCTGTTGAAAATCTTGTAGGCGCGAGAGGCGAAGGGTTCAGGGTTGCATTAACTATTTTACACATGGGTCGCATTAAACTCGGCGCTAATGTTCTGGGTGCAGCCAAAAAAGCCATCAACGATTCGGTAAGATATGCCAATGAAAGAAAACAATTCGGTGTTCTCATATCAACGTTCGGTGCAATTAAACACAAACTTGCAGAGCAGGTTATAAAAACTTTTGCTATTGAATCGGCTGTTTATAGGGTGAGCAGTGATATTGATGACCTGATAGAGCAAAACAAAAAAAGCGGAATGGACAAAGGAAGAGTTTCTATTGAAGCAATAAGTCATTATGCAGTAGAAGCGGCAATACTGAAAGTTTATTCATCGGAAGTGCTTGATTTTGTTGTTGATGAAGCAGTTCAGATATACGGAGGCATGGGTTATTCGGCTGAAATGACAGTGGAAAAAGGATATCGCGATTCGAGAATCAACCGTATTTTTGAGGGAACAAACGAAATTAACCGGCTTCTTGTTTCGGATACCGCAATGAAGAAAGCAATGAAAGGTGAATTCGATTTGTTCGGAATTGCTGAAAAATTATCGGCAAATCTTTCGAATATCGCCGAAAAGAAAAACAGCAATGAAAATTATTATGCTGAAAAGAAGAGATACATAAGAAATTTCAAGAAAGTTGCATTATTAGCTATCAATGCAGCAACAAAAAAATTCGATAAAAAACTTATAAGCGAGCAGGAAGTTTTAAATAACATTTCGGATATAATGATGGAAATTTATATAGGTGAATCTACGCTTCTGCGTGTTGAAAAACTGGAAACATTAAAAGGAAACGAAGGAGTTAAAATTTATAAAGATATGCTTGATGTACTTGTTTTCGATTCTGCTGAAAAAGTAAGGAAATCTGCTGTTGATGCATTTTCGGCAATAGAGGACAATGTTGATAAATTAATAAACGCAGTGAACGATTTAACAGATGTGTTATCAGTTAATATAAAAAATGCACGCAGAAGAGTTGCCGATAAATTAATAGAAGACAACAAATATAAATTTTGATTTAAAAATTCAAATAAATGAGAAACATCAGTAAATTATTTTTAGCAATTTTTGTTTTAACTTGCATTTTTTATAGCTGTGGCAAGTCGAAACAGGGAACAAAATTCAGTAGTGATATGGAACAGGAAAAATACTGGATGAATTTACCCACCATAATAAAAGGCAATGCAAACTCAGGTAAATATGCCTGCAAAATGGACAGCACGAAAGAATTCAGCTTCGGTTTTTGCAGTAAAATTGAAGAATTTACAACTAGAATCCCGAAAAAAGTTAAAGTCAATTTTTTTAGCTATTCAAAAAATTCCTGCGAAGGAACAGGGCTTGTAATTCAGATTGACTCAGTCGGTAAAAATATTTTCTGGACTTCAGGGAATATTGCACAAAAACTCGGCAAAATAAATACATGGAATGAAATAGATGAATTATTCAGTTTACCTGCAAAATTACTGCCTTCTTATGAAATAAAAATTTACATCTGGAATCCAAAAAAGAAAGAATTTTATATTGATGATTTTAGCGTGGAGTTTTTATTTTAAGACAATTTCTATTTTCTCGTGGCTCGATGCTCGTAGCTCACAGCTACATTTGTGAAAGGTAAATAAGTTTAAAAAGTATTGTTTTTGTACAATTAATAACTTTATATGAGTATTTCGGAATCGGATAAAAAATTAATCTGGCATCCTTATACTCAGATGAAAACTTCCGAAGCCCCTATTCCTATAGTAAAAGGCGATGGTATTTATGTTTACGATGAAAGTGGCAAAAAATATATTGACGCTGTTTCATCGTGGTGGGTAAATCTTCACGGGCATTCACATCCTTATATTGCAGAAAAAATAAGTGAACAGATGAAAGTCCTTGAACATGTCATTTTTGCCGGCTTTACTCATCCCAAAGCAGTTGAACTTGCTGAAAGATTAATTAAAAAACTTCCAACCAACCAGTCAAAAATTTTCTATTCCGATGACGGCTCCACTTCAGTTGAAGTTGCCGTAAAAATGGTTTTTCAATATTGGCACAATAAAGGAACGGAAAAGAAAAAAATCATCGCTTTTAAAAATGCTTATCACGGCGATACTTTCGGGGCAATGTCGGTGAGCGGACGCAGTGCATTCACAATGGCATTTACTCCATTTTTATTTGATGTGATTTTTATTGATGCTCCGGTTAAAGGAAAAGAAAAAAAATCTGCAGAGCAATTAAAAAAAATAGTAAAAAATAATGATATAGCAGCTTTTATTTTTGAACCGCTGATACAAGGCGCAGGTGGAATGATTATGCATGAACCTGAACCACTCGAACAACTTGTTGAAATTTGCACAAAGGCAGGAATATTAACAATTGCAGACGAAGTGATGACAGGATTCGGAAGGACGGGAAAATTTTTCGCAACCGATTATATAAATGTTAAGCCTGATGTATTTTGCCTTTCAAAAGGACTCACAGGCGGAACACTGCCACTCGGAATTACAAGCTGTACCAAAGAAATTTACAATGCTTTTCTTTCAGATAATTCAGCAAAAACTTTTTTTCACGGACATTCATATACAGCAAATCCTGTTGCCTGTACTGCTGCTATTGCAAGTCTCGATTTGCTCGAAAAAAATGAATGTTGGGAAAACATTAAAATGATTGAAAGAAAACACAAAGAATTTTGTAATACACTTAAAGGAAACAGGAAAATTAAAAGAGCTGAAAGTGTAGGAACAATAATGGCTCTGGAAATAGAAACCGTTGAAAATACTTCGTATCTGAATTCTTTAAAAGACAATATTTATAATTTCTTTATCAAAAGAGGAATAATACTCCGCCCGCTGGGAAATGTTATTTATTTTATGCCGCCGTATTGTATAAAAGAAGAAGAGCTTAATATTGTTTATAAAGCTATTCGGGATTTTTTGGGAGAAATTTAAAAAATCTTTTCTTCGGTTTATATTCTTTCAGTGCTTTCTTAGTTTCATTATATCCTATTTCGAATATTTCCCTACCTTTCTTCATGTCGAGCAATCCGTATCTTCCAAGATCTTCAGGTTCGATGTAAATGTCGCATTTGTTTTTTGAAATATTCGCAACTGTTTTTTCTATGCTTAGGTGAAAACATCGTTCAGCAATGTCTCTCAGTCCGTGAAAATCGGTTTTATAGCCTGTTGGATTCAGATGTATTCCGATTATCGTTTCACAACGATTTTCGATTGGTTGTACAGGCAGATTATTCATAACACCTCCGTCAACATAAGTAATGTTTTCAATTATTACCGGCTGAAATAAAATTGGAATACTTGATGAAGCGATTATGGTTTTAATTATTTCTCCTTTTGAAAAAAACACAATCTTGCCGTTGTTCAGGTCGGTTGCCGCAACATAAAGAGGAATTTTAAGGTCTTCAATATTTTTTGCCTTCAGGTTTTCTTTCAAAATTCTTAAAAGTCCGGTAACTTTTAATAATCCTAGTCTGGGAATAACAACTTCCCAGAATCTTTTTGCGCGTATGTCATCAAAGATTCTGAAAATTTCATCGGGAGCAAAACCATCGGCATAAAAGGCGCCAACAATTGAACCGGCGCTTACTGCAGAAATAACATCGGGATAAAATCCTTCTTCATTCAAAGCCTTCAAAGCTCCGATATGAGCAAAACCGCGTGAGCCACCTCCGCTTAAAACCAAACCGAGTTTGTATTTTTTATTTTTCCTGAACATTTATAATACTTATACTTTAAAACCCGAAAATAGTTTATTAATTTATAACTTGTAAATACTTGTAAGTACTTTTTACAATAAATCCTAAATACCTTAAAATAATACATTATAACCCTTATCGAAAGAAAAAAGTGAAAAAACATATATTGTCTTTTCACTTTTTTAACTTTACTTTTAAAAAAAAGTTACATACCGTATTTCTCAATAATTTCCTGTTTTGTTTTACCAAGAAGTTCAAATTTCTTGCCGACTTTAATGAATGCCTCAAGAGCTTTATCCAGATGATGGATTTCATGTCCTGCAGAAATCTGGGTTCTTAATCTTGCCTGGCTGTTTGGTACAACCGGGAAGAAGAAACCGATAGCGTAAACGCCTTCTTCAAAAAGAGCTTTTGAAAAATCCTGTGCTAACTTGGCATTGAAAAGCATAACAGGAACAATTGGTGTATCACCTTCTTTCAAAACAAATCCTGCTTCTGTCAATCCTTTTCTCCAGTAATTGGCATTTTTTTCAAGTTTATCTCTTCTTTCGGTGCTTTTTGAAAGAATTTCAAGAACTTTTATAACGCCTGAGACAACAACAGGAGCAATAGTATTTGAGAAAAGATATGGGCGTGCTTTCTGACGGCACATTTCCACAAGCTCTTTTCTTCCTGAAACACAACCGCCGGATGCACCACCAAGTGCTTTACCGAATGTAGTTGTTATGATGTCAATCTTTCCTACAACGCCACATTTTTCATGAGTGCCTCTGCCTGTTTTTCCGATAAAACCTGATGAATGTGATTCATCAACAATAATCATTGCATCGTATTTTTCACCAAGCGCAACCATTTCATCCAATTTAGCACAATCGCCATCCATTGAATATACTCCGTCAGTGATAATTACTTTATTTCTCTTATCGGAATGCAGCTGAAGTTTGCTTTCCAGATGTTCCATATCAGAATGTTTGAAAGTATCCTGAACAGCACTGCAAAGACGAATACCATCAATTAGTGAAGCATGAACCAAACGGTCTGAAATCATCACATCGTCTTTTGTAAGTATTGCTTCAAACACACCTGCATTTGCATCCATGCACGAAGGGAAAAGAATAGTGTCTTCGGTTCCCAGAAATGCTGTGAGTTTTTGCTCTAATTCACGGTGAATGTCCTGAGTACCGCAAATAAAACGTACGGAAGACATGCCATAACCACGATGGTCTAATCCTTCATGTGCGGCTTTAACAATTTCCGGATGACTTGATAGTCCCAGGTAATTGTTGGCACACATATTAATAACTTTTTTAGTTGCTGCGCCTGAAGGAAATTCCACTTCAATATCAGCGGCCTGAGTAGAATGAATATATCTTTCCTGTTTGAAAAGACCTTTATCCTGTAATTCCTTAAGTTGACTCTGATAGGTTTCCCTAACTTTATTACTATAACCCATAATTTGTTTCCTTTCTTTTTTTAATTATGATTTACCTACAAATTCAATTACTAAATCAGTGATTTTATTCACATTGTCAAATGCTTCAGGTGAAGCTTTTTCATCAGGAATAGAAATGTTATATTTATTTTCCAGGAATCTTTTTAGAGAAACCATCGAAAATGAATCAACGATACCGCCCGAAATAAGAGGTGTATCATAAGTTATTTCATCGTTTTCGTCTTCAAGATATTCTCCAATGACATATTCCAATACTATGTCTTTAATTTCATCTCTGTTCATATTTTTTATAATTTTTAGGTTAGTAAATTAGTGAATATTTATATTAATTAATCATTTTCCAAACTTGATATATCGCCTATTTCTTCTCCCCATTCTTTTGCATGCAGAATTCGTCTCATGATTTTTCCGCTTCTTGTTTTAGGAAGTGAATCGACAAATTCAATTTCCTGAGGCATTGCAAGTGATGATAATTTCTTGCGGATAAAATTCATGATGGTTAATTCCATGTCTTTATCAGCTGTGAATCCCGGTTTCAAAGTAACAAATGCTTTAACAACTTCCATGTTTACCTCGTCGGGTTTTGAAACAACTGCTGATTCTGCTACAGCTTCATGTTCCAGAAGAGCGGATTCAACTTCAAACGGACTTACAAGGTGCCCTCCGGTGTTTATTATATCGTCATCCCTTCCGATAAACCAAAAATATCCGTCTCTATCAATTGTTGCACGGTCTCCGGGTAAATACCAACCGTTTTTAAATTTGTTTTTATAAGTTTCTTCGTTGTTCCAGTAAGTTCTCATCATAGCAGGCCAGCCTGGTTTGAATGCTATAAGACCTATCTTTCCTTCTGCATTAATAGGTTCAAAGGTATCGGGATTTAAAATTGTACCTGTAATTCCCGGAAATGGTCTGCCCATAGAACCGGGTTTTATTTTCATTCCGGGATAATTGGAAATCATTATTGAACCTGTTTCTGTCTGCCAGTAATTATCATGGAATTGTTTTCCAAAAACCTTTTCCGACCAAACAACAGCTTCGGCATTAAGTGGTTCGCCCACACTTGCCAAATGTCTTAAAGAAGAAAGGTTAAACTTTTTAATGATTTCTTCTCCTGCTTTCATTAAGGAACGAATGGCAGTTGGTGCGGAATACCAAACAGTAACTTTGTTTTTTTCAACAAACTTATACCATGCTTCGGCTCCAAAGCCGCTGTCAAGAACACACTGCGTAACTCCTAAACTGAAAGGACCTATGATTCCGTAAGATGTTCCTGTCACCCAACCCGGGTCGGCAGTGCACCAATAAATGTCGTTTTCCTGTATGTCTAAAATCCATTTAGCAGTGAGATATTGTGAGATAAGAGAATAATGAACATGTTTTACTCCTTTGGGTTGCCCTGTTGTTCCTGAAGTATAATGAAGCAGTGATGGTGATTCTGCTTTTGTAGGGAAGAATTCAAAATTTTCTACCGGAGTAGCTTCTTCAAGAGAGAAAGCAACTTCTCTTTCACGAAGAGGATGTTTTCCATCATAGTCAACAACAATAATATGTTTTAAAAATGGCATTTTATCAACTATCTTTCTGACTTTTGCAATATGTTTTCTCTGGGTAATAATAGCAGTACTTTCAGCATTTTCCATTCTTACCAATAAAGATTCTTCTCCGAAAGCAGAGAATAGCGGTTGTGCTATAGCTCCGATTTTAAGGATTCCAAGAACACCAAGATAAAGTTCCGGCACCTTGTCCATAAAAAGACAAACCCTGTCTTCATTTTTAACTCCAAGGTTTCTCAGAAAAGTTCCGATGGTATTGCTCGCTAAGCGGATATCATTATATGTAAACTTTTTTTCGACTCCGCCCTGTCCTTCCCATAAAAGAGCCATTTTGCTCCCTTTGCCCATCTGGCAAATTCTGTCTGTACAGTACCAGCCAATGTTAATTACATTACCTGCTTTGTAGTCAAGTTCTTTTTCTGAAAGTGACCAGTCAAAGTTTTTTAATCTTTCTTCATAGTTACCAATGTTTGACATAATTTTTTTCCTTTCTATTTTTCTAAGGTTATTATTGCGGTTACAAAATTTTTTATATGTGATAAAGAAACATGAATGTTCTTGATTAATTGTTTTTCACTGAATTTTTTTGTTTTTCCGTGTAAAATGATTTCAGGTTTACCGAGTTCGTTATTTTTAATTTCTATTTCAATAAAAGCTAATCCGTCTCTCCATCCTGTTCCTATTGCTTTGAAAAAAGCTTCTTTTGCTGCAAAACGGGCAGCATAATGCTGAGCTTTATTCTTTTTCGATTCACAATATTTAATTTCCCTTTTTGTAAAAATACTTTCCCTGAATCCATCACTTTTTGAAATCTGATTTTCTACTCTTTCAACTTCAATTATATCTATACCTGTTCCTAAAATCAAGATTTTTTCTTTTTTAAAAAAAATAGCTGACAAATATAGAAAGAAATTTAAATAAAAAAAATATTAATAAAAAAACCTTATTACCTGCTTATTGCCTGCCAAATCAATTATTCTATTTCCTTTTCAAAGAAAACAGTTGTTGATTTTTTATCGTAAGTAACAATAAAACCACGTTTACGAAAAAGCGATATCATTCTTGTATTTTCAGAAGTTGTTTGTGCAACTATTCTTTTAAGTTTCCATTTTTTTGAAACCTCCATACAGTAATCAGTAATAAGACCGCCGATTTCCTTATTCTGCCATTTATCAGTAATAAGAATTGCATATTCTACATTTTCGTGTTCAATGTTGGCAATAAGCCTACCCACACCTATAAGCTTCTTTTGACCATCTTCAGTAATTTCTGCCACTATTGCAATTTCACGGTTATAATCAATGTAACAATATCTTGTTGCCACATCGTGAGATGCCCAATTGAAAAAATAATTAAACCGTGAATAAATTGATTCGCGCGAACAGCTTTTTAATAAGTCGAGCCACATCGGTTCATCTTCAGGCCTGATGGGACGAAGTATCACTTCTTTTCCGGCTATTGAAAGAGGCTGTGAAACATAATCTTCGGGATAAGGAACAATTGATAAATGAGAGTATTTTTCGGTTGATGCAAAAGATGGATTTACTGCAATTCTTGCATCAAGAGCAATAGGTTCATCTGATGCAATAAGCAGAGGATTAATATCCAGTTCAGTAATTTCAGGATAGTCGGCTGCAAGATATGATAAACGAATAATAATTTCGATTAATTTATCGATATTAATGGGTTTTCTGCCGCGGTAGCCATTTAGCAAAGGCCATATTTTAAGCTCTTCAAGCATTCTTCTGGCTAATCGTTCATTTAAAGGTGGCAATCCGAGTGAAAGGTCGGCAAAGATTTCTGCAGTGGTACCACCTGCACCAACCATTACAACCGTCCCAAAAACATTATCTTTTTTTATCCCCAGAATAAGTTCAATAGAATCGGATTTGCTTACCATAGGCTGAACGGTAATACCTTCAATAACTGCATCAGGCATTTTTGCCGAAACACTTTCTCTGATTGCATAAAAAGCTTTCTCTGCCTGCTCATCGTTTTGTATATTCAGCATCACTCCGCCAACATCGGATTTATGACTTATCTGCGGTGAAAGAATTTTAAATACAACCGGATAACCTATGTTATTTGATATTGACATTGCCTGTTCTGCTGTTTGTGCAGTTTGGGGAATAGTAACAGGAATACCATAAGCTTTTAATAATTTTTTGGAATCTTCTTCAGAAAGTATTGATGAGTTATTTTTCAGGATTGAATCAAATTCTTTGCGGATTTCATTTCTGTTCAGTGAAAATTCAACAGGAATATCACGGGGAGTTTCATATAAAGTTTTCAGGTTTCTGGAATATCCGACCAATGTCATAAATGATCTGACGGCTTGTTCGGGTGTTTTGTAAGATGCAACTTTATATTCGTTAAGAATATTAATTCCTTCTTTCATCTGATATCCGCCAAGCCAGGAAGCAAGAATCGGCTTTGTGGTACCCGCTTGCAATTCACCTATTGCTTTTGCAGCAAGTGTTATATTGGTCATAGCTTGCGGTGTAAGTATGACTAAAACAGCGTCTACATTTTTGTCTTCAAGCACAATTTTTGTGGCATCCACAAGTCTTTTGTGGCGGTCATCACCCAGCACATCCACGGGATTTCCGTGAGACCACATTGGAGGAAGAATCGAATTAAGTTTTTCATAAGTTTCATCTGAAAATTTTGCAAGAATTCCTTTATTTGCGATTAAAGCATCAGTAGCTATAACCCCCGGACCGCCTGCATTTGTGACTATTCCCAATCTTGCACCCTGCGGAATTTTGTTTCTGCCAATCAATGCAGCACAATCAAATATTTCCCCGATATCATAAACACGTGCAACGCCTGTACGCTGAAAAACCGCATTATAAATATTATCGGGTGAAGCAAGAGCACCTGTATGAGATGCCGCAACAGCAGCAGATTCGGGAAATCTACCTGCCTTATAAACTATGATAGGTTTATTTCTGGCAAATGCACGTGAAGCAGACATGAATTTACGCGCATTGGAAATGGATTCTATATATAAAAGAATAAATTTTGTTGTTTCGTCCATGCCGAGGTAGTCAATCAAATGACCAAAATCAACATCAATAGTATTCCCTAAAGAAATAAAAGCCGAAAAGCCTATTTTTTCTTCCCTTGCCCAATCCAGCACCGAAGTGCATAAAGCTCCCGACTGGGAAATAAATGCAATATTTCCTTTATTTGGCATTATGGGTGCAAAGCTTAAATTAAGATTTAAAGAAGGTATAATGATACCAAGGCAATTAGGACCTATAATTCTCATTCCGGGAAATTGTGCTCTTATTGTTTTTATCTCTTCCTCCAGCTTTGCTCCTTCTTCACCACTTTCTTTAAATCCGGCTGACATGATGATAATTCCCTTGATGTTGTTTTCACCGCAGGCTTTTACCCATGCAGGGACTTTTTCTGCTGCAGTGCATATCACAGCAAGGTCGGGTGTTTTAGGTAAACTTTTAAGATCGGGAAAACAGTTAATTCCCATAACGGCTTCACTGGTTTCATTAATGGGATAAACAACTCCTTTAAATCCGCTGCCGACAAGATTTGATAAGACTTTTCCGCTTACGCTGTTAGGGTTAATTGAAACACCTATCAGGGCAATTCTTGTTGGTTTGAAAATACAATCCAGAGTATGATAGTTCATTATTTATTCGGTTTTTTAATAAAGAAGTAAATGTAAAAAACAATTTGAAATTCTGAACAATTTGAATAAAAAAATGTTTGCAATATTTTCATATCATATGAAAACGTATTAAGTAATGCGGATATAAATATTTTTTTTATGTATCTTTGCATGAAATTTTAATTTATGTTATTAGATTCTGAAAAATTTACAGGCGAAGGATTAACTTACGATGATGTGCTAATAATACCTGCATATTCAGAAGTTTATCCGAAAGAAGTAGTTACTAAAACCGTATTTACAAAAGACATTAAGCTCAACATACCTATTGTTTCGGCGGCGATGGACACTGTTACCGAATCAACCCTTGCCATTGCCATGGCACAGGAAGGAGGCATCGGTGTTCTTCATAAAAACATGTCAATTGAAGAGCAGACCGAAAAAGTAAGAAAGGTTAAACGCTCCGAAAACGGAATGATATATGACCCCGTTACATTGCCTGAAGAATCAATAGTTATGGATGCTCTCAAAATGATGAAAGATTTTAAAATCGGCGGTATTCCTGTGGTAAATAAAAACAACGAACTTGTAGGAATTGTTACAAACAGGGATTTACGGTTTGAAAAAAATCTGGAACGCCCTATAACAGAGGTTATGACAAAAGAGAATATCATTAAAACAACCGAAGTTATAGATTTGGAAAAAGCAGAAGATATTTTACAGCAATACAGAATAGAAAAACTCCCTGTTGTTGATAAGAAAAACAGAATTATAGGGCTTATAACATACAGGGATATAATTAAAATGAAAGAAAGGCCGAATGCATGTAAAGACAGCAAAGGTCGTTTACGGGTTGCCGCAGCAATAGGTACTTCCGCCGAATCACATGAAAGATTAGCTGCACTTGTAAAAGCATCTGTTGATGCTATTGTAGTTGATACTGCCCACGGACATTCAAAGTCTGTTTTGGAAATGGTAAAGAAAATAAAGAAGAACTATCCCGAAACACAGGTTGTGGCAGGCAACATAGCCACACCCGAAGCAGCATTGGATTTAATTAAAGCAGGTGCCGACGCCGTAAAAGTAGGAATCGGACCGGGTTCTATTTGTACAACAAGAGTTATTGCAGGTATTGGCGTACCGCAATTATATGCAATATATACCATAGCAAAAGCAATAAAAAATACCGGAATTCCCATAATCGCAGATGGAGGAATAAGGTACACGGGAGATATTGTAAAGGCAATTGCAGCGGGAGCACATTCTGTTATGATAGGTTCTTTATTTGCCGGAGTTGAAGAATCACCCGGCGAAACCATTATTTTGGAAGGAAGAAAATATAAAGTTTACAGAGGCATGGGCTCAATTGAAGCTATGCAAAAAGGTTCAAAAGACAGGTATTTCCAGGAAGAAGAAGACGATATTAAAAAACTTGTTCCCGAAGGTATTGTTGGCAGAGTTCCTTATAAAGGCACATTGGCAGAAGTCATTTACCAGATGGTTGGCGGATTAAAAGCAGGAATGGGTTACTCGGGGTCGAAAGATATCGAATCGCTGCAAAAGGCAAAATTTATAAGAATTACTCATGCCGGAGTTACTGAAAGCCATCCACACGATATTGTTATTACAAGAGAATCACCAAATTATTCCAGATAAATACAGTTTCCTGTTTTCGGTTTTCAGTTTAGAGTTGAACAGTAAACAGGCAGAGGATAATAGTAATATTGTAAAAAGATTATATATATAAGTTAATTTATTATAATAAAACCCGAAGGGTTCAAATGCTAATAACCCCGTGCTTCAGCACGGGGCAAAGAAATACCAACACATTCAGCGTCGCAAGAAGAAGAATATTAAATTGTTAAAATATATCATGCGACGCAAAGAAGAAAGTTTAATAATAAACACTTTACAAATTTCAAATAAAGCTAAATGCCTGTTGGGATTAATGAGAAACATGATGCGTTTGCGGTGCTGAAAATAAAAGATTTCAGTTTTTTTTTATTAGCCCGTTTTATCCTCACTTTTGCCATATTGATGCAGTCGGTAATTGTTGGCTGGCAGGTATATCAAATTACAAATGATGTATTTTCGCTCGGACTTATAGGTTTGGCAGAAGCAATTCCTTTCCTGTCGATTGCACTTTATGCCGGGCACATAGCAGATCTTTTCAACAGAAAAAAAATAATCGTCATTTGCAGTTTTGTTTATTTTCTGTGCGCTTTGGCGTTATTTCTTCTCACTTATAAATTTTCAAATCTTCTTGTATTGCATGGAGCATTTCCTATTTATGTGATAATATTTATTACGGGACTTTCCAGAGGATTTCTTTACCCTTCACAAACAGCTTTTATGGCACAGATAGTTCCTAGAAACTTATATACAAATTCCTCGACATGGAACAGCTCCGTATGGCATATTGCAGCGATTACAGGTCCTGCCGTCGGCGGATTGATTTACGGTTTTTTCGGAATCAACATGGCATATCTTACGGTAGTTGTTTTTGTTGCTTTGAGTATACTTTTTTATTTCAATATTAAAAGCAAACCGGTACCGCCAAAAGAAAAAGAAGAATCAATTTTTGAAAGTTTAAAAACGGGATTAAAGTTTGTTTTTAAAAATCAAATATTACTAAGCGCTATTTCGCTTGATATGTTTGCTGTTTTATTTGGCGGAGCAGTAGCTATTTTACCTGTTTTTGCAGGACCGGCAATGCTGAATGTCGGCCCGCAGGGACTTGGTTTTCTGCGTGCCGCACCAGCTTTCGGCGCCATACTGATGGCAGTTTATCTGGCTTATAAACCGCCTTTGAAGAATTCAGGTAAAAAGCTTTTAATATCTGTTGTTGGCTTCGGACTTTGTATTATTTTCTTCGCAATATCAAATAACTTTTACCTTTCACTCGTTTTACTTGCATTAAGCGGAGTATTTGATAATGTAAGCGTTATACTTCGTTTTACAATAATGCAATTATTAACACCCGACAATATGAGAGGAAGAGTTGCTTCAATAAACAGCATTTTCATAGGCTCTTCAAATGAAATCGGCGCATTCGAATCAGGTCTGGCAGCACGACTTTTAGGAGTTATTCCTTCGGTTATTTTTGGGGGAAGCATGACTTTGCTTATTACCGGAATTGCCGCAAAGTTTGCTCCCAAACTGAGAAAGCTGGATTTAAATAAAGAATTTTAATGGACGGAAAAATCACAATCTGGACTAAAGATTTTGTATTGCTTTGCATTTCCAATCTTTTAATGGCAATATCATTTTACTTTATTCTTTCAATGCTGCCCGTTTATATTGAAAGTGTTTTAAAGCAAAGTAAAACAGAAGTCGGAATTGTAATGTCGGTTTATACAATAGCATCTTTATTAATAAGACCTGTTGCCGGAACAGCCCTTGACCACTGGGGAAGAAAACATATTTATCTGATTTTTTTTGCGTTTTTCTCTTCTGTTTATTTTGGATATATTTTTGCGGCTACAATTTTTCTTTTATTAATTGTGCGGTTTATACATGGATTTGCATGGGGTGTAGTTTCTGTATCCACTTCAACAATTGTTGTTGACATTATCCCCAAAGAAAAACGCGGGGAAGGCATCGGCATTTTCGGGGTAACAATGACAATAGGCATGGCCATTGGTCCTTACATAGGATTAAAAATATATGAAAATACCGATTACAACGTATTTTTCATGGCTGCTGCATTAATAAGTTTGATGGGATTTGTTCTGGCATTATTTATTAAATATCCGCATTTCCAAAGTAAAGAGAAAGAAAGTAAATTTAAATTAAAAGAGTTGTTTAATAAAAAAACAATACCTGTATCGCTTATTATGTTTTTACTGATGTTTAATTATGGAGGAATAATAACATATATTATAATTTATGCAAAAGAAATAGGAGTTGAAAGACCCGGATTATTTTTTGTTTTTTATAGCGTCAGTGTTCTTATTTCAAGAATAACAGCAGGAAAAATGTTTGATAAAGGAGGACATAAGGCAATAATTATAATTGGCATTATTCTTTCTGTTATTGGTTTTCCTATACTGGCTCTTGCAAAAAATGATTTTGGATTTTTCTTTTCTTCGATAATGCTTGGATTGGGAAACGGTATAATAATGCCTACACTCCAGGCGATGGCAAACAACCTTGTTACGCAAAACGAAAGAGGTTCGGCCAATTCAACATTCTCAACATTCCTCGACCTTGGCATAGCAGCAGGCGCTTTGATTATAGGCGGAATATCCGATTCAATTACAATTTCGGGCTCTTATATTTTCTGCTCGTTTATTTCATTGATTGCTTTGATATTTTTTCTTTCTTTTGTAAATAAATATTATGAGAAAAATAAATTGAACATTTAAAAATAAAAGAACCAAATTTTGATTTAGAGTTTTGTTTTAATGATGTTAAAGATTTTATAAATAGCTACAACTGAAAACTTCAAACTGAAAACTAAAAACTAACTACCTTGAAAGGAATTGTAATAAAATCAACAGGAAACATTTTCATTGTAAAAGATGAAAATAACAATCGTGTTGAATGTAAGCTACGCGGGGCATTCCGTTTGAAGGGACATAAAAGCACAAATCCTGTTGTTGTTGGCGATTATGTTGATTTTATTTTTGATGAAGAACAAAATACCGGACAAATAACCGAACTTCTCGACAGGAAAAATTTCATTATCCGTAAATCAGTAAAGCTTTCAAAACAAACTCATATCATAGCCGCAAACATTGATACGGCTTTTCTAATAGTAACACTGACTTTGCCCAAAACCCCCTGGAATTTTATTGATAAATATCTTGCAACGTGCGAAGCATACCATGTTCCTGCAGTTTTGGTTTTTAATAAAATTGATATTTACGATGAAAAGTTAAATCAGAAACTTCAGGAAACAATTGATATTTATGAAAAAATAGGATATAAATGCATTAAAGTTTCTGCAACTGAAAATGTTAATCTTGACGAGTTGAAACTGGCGATGAAAGATAAAACATCCCTATTTTCGGGTGTTTCGGGAGCGGGAAAAACAACAATCATAAATAAAATCGAACCGGATTTAAATTTAAAGACAGCAAAAATATCCGGTAGTTATTCTAAAGGTGTTCACACTACAACATTTTCGGAAATGTTTGAATTATCATTTGGAGGTTACATAATAGATACACCGGGATTACAAGAATTTGAGGTTCTGGATTTTGAGTTGTATGAAATAACTCATTTTTTCCCGGAGATGTTTAAACTTTTACCAGAATGCCAGTATAATAATTGCATGCATGTTACCGAACCTAATTGTGCAGTTAAAAAGGCAGTTAAGGAAGGAAATGTAAGCGAAAGCAGGTACAGGAATTATATAAATATTTTGAATTATGTTAAAGAATTGAAAGAAAAGGAATTCAAAAAATAGTTTTCAGTTTTCAGTTCTCAGTTAAAAAAATAAAATTGCCACAAAGACACAAGGACACAAAGTTTCACAAAGAAAAATTTAAAATGACTCAACATATAGACAAAAAGCATCTTCACAATTTCACAAATTCACCACTTCACAAATTAATAAATCTATGCGTACAGTAATTCAAAGAGTTTCGAAAGCATCAGTAAAAGTCGATGATAAAATAACGGGCGAAATAAAAACCGGATTGCTTGTTTTGGTTGGATATGAAGATACTGATAATGAAGAAGATATTGACTGGCTTTGCAGAAAAATAATCCAGCTGAGAATTTTTAATGACGAAAACGGAGTTATGAATTTGCCTGTAACAGAAGTTAATGGCGATATTTTGCTGGTAAGTCAGTTTACTTTGCATGCCAGCACGAAAAAGGGCAACCGTCCTTCATATATCAAAGCAGCAAAGCCCGAAACAGCAATTCCTCTTTATGAAAAAACAATTTTAAAACTCAGGGAAATTTTGGGAAAACCAATACAAACGGGCATTTTCGGTGCCGATATGAAAGTGTCGCTTGTAAACGACGGTCCAGTTACAATTTATGTTGATACCAAAGAAAAAGAGTAGAACTACATACGGAAAAACTTCCCCTTTTTGTAACTTTTTAATGATTAATGAAGTATAATAGTTAACTTATTATTATATACATAAATTGTTTTATGATAAATCTCAAGCTTGATATTGACAGAGTGCTTGATTTTATTACGATGAATGACATTAATGCATTTCAACCACAAATGGATTTGCATTATACATCATTATTGGAAAAGACAGGAAAAGGAAATGAATTTCTAGGCTGGCTTAATATTCCTCAAAAAACAACCGAACATTTCATTAATAAAGTAAAATTCGATGCCGAAGATCTGAAGAAGAAAGTGAAAGTTGTTGTGGTAATCGGAATCGGCGGTTCATACCTTGGTTCAAGAGCAGTAATTGATGCCCTGAATCATAATTTTTCATCACTTCAGGAAAGAGAAAACCCATATATTATTTATGCCGGCAATAATTTAAGCGAGGATTACATGGCCGATTTACTCGATGTTCTTGATAAACATGAATATTCAATTATTGTAATTTCAAAATCAGGAACCACTACAGAACCGGCAGTTGCTTTCAGAATAATAAAAAATCATCTTGAAAATAAATACGGCGAACAGTCGGCAAAACATCACATTATTGCCATTACCGATGCAACAAAAGGAGCATTGAGAAAATTAGCGGGAAAAGAAGGATATTTAAGTTATAAAATCCCTGATGATGTTGGCGGGCGTTATTCGGTGCTAACCTGTGTCGGTTTAGTTCCTATTGCTATTGCGGGTTTTGATATCAAAAAACTTATAACAGGAGCAAAAGAAATGCAGAAGTTTTTGGCTTCTACTTCATCAATAAAAGAAAATCCTGCTGTTATGTATGCCGCAGTTAGAAATGCTTTGTATAAAAAAGGAAAGACAATTGAAGTGCTGGCAAACTATTCGCCAAATCTTTATTATCTTACAGAATGGTGGAAGCAGCTTTTCGGTGAAAGCGAAGGAAAAGAAAACAAAGGAATTTTACCTGTAGGCATGAATTTCACTGCCGACCTTCATTCTCTCGGTCAGTATATGCAGGAAGGATTAAGAAATATTTTTGAAACAGTTCTGTCGGTTGAAAATTCCAAACGCGAATTATTTATTCCGATGTTAGAAAATAATTCCGATGAGTTGAATTATATTGCAGGAAAGGGCTTGCAGCATATCAACAAAATGGCTGAAGCCGGAACCATGTTAGCTCATGTTGAAGGTAAAATTCCGAACATCCATATTTCAATACCTCAATTAGATGAAGAAAATTTAGGTCAGCTTATTTATTTCTTCGAATTTTCATGTGCGCTAAGCGGTTACACTCTCGGTGTAAATCCATTCGACCAGCCCGGCGTTGAAGCATATAAAAATAATATGTTTGCACTTCTCGAAAAACCAGGATTTGAAAAACAGGCAGAGGAAATAAAAAAGAAACTAAGAAGCTGATTAAATAAACCTTCCCGAATAAAAATATATTACGCTTAAACTAAATTAATATTTTGTCATTTTCTGATTATTTAAAAAACTATTGAAATAGTTTTCGGTTTTAATATTTATCGTAACCCACGACTTAAGTCGTGGGCTATTACAATCCCCTGCATTAACAGAATCGTTTCAACGATTTATTTTGCGAGAAATAATTCCGAAAAATATTTATTAACCCGAATTGTAATTTTTTCTAAATTTGCTTTCTTTCATAAATAATTTTCATGAATTCAAAAGAAATAAGAAAAGCATTTCTTGATTTTTTCAAATCGAAGCAACACCGGATTATACCTTCGGCGCCGATGGTCATTAAAAACGACCCAACGCTGATGTTTACAAATGCCGGAATGAACCAGTTCAAAGATATTTTTCTCGGTAACTCAAAATCACAAAATACACGTATTGCAAACACACAGAAATGCCTCAGAGTTTCGGGAAAACACAACGATCTTGAAGAAGTGGGAATTGATACTTATCATCACACAATGTTCGAAATGCTCGGCAACTGGTCGTTTGGCGATCCTGCCCGTCCGGCAGGCGGGTATTTTAAAAAAGAAGCAATTGAGTGGGCGTGGGAATTACTTACAAAAATTTACAAATTAGACGAAAAGAAATTATACATAACGATTTTTGAAGGCGATGAAAAAGAGAAATTACCGAAAGATGATGAAGCATATAATTACTGGAAAAATATAATTCCCGAAAACAAAATACTACCGGGAAATAAAAAAGACAATTTCTGGGAAATGGGCG
>JAQUPB010000010.1:0-25376 GCA_029004185.1 Bacteroidales bacterium
ATCCGCAAGTGGCATCCGTTTTTGTAATACTTGCAAACATTTGCGGTGATACAATTACAGATACTGTTGTTGTTGCTGTGCATCCTTTGTTATCAGTTAATGTTAAATTGTATGTTGTATTTACAACCGGACATACAGTAACTGTTTGTCCGTTCAGCGGACCGGGAGTCCATACATAAGTTGAATATGTTCCTGAACCTCCGCTTGGATTTGCAGTTAATGTTGTGCACGTTCCATAGCATATTGTTTTGCCTGATACACTTACTGATGGTAACTGATTTACTATCACTACTGCATAACTTGTGCCTGTGCATCCATTAACATCTGTTGCAGTCACGTAATAAGTTGTAGTTGTAACCGGAGCAACAGTCTGACATTGTCCCTGTCCTATATCCCATGTGTATGTTCCACTGATTCCTGCGCCGCTTGCGCAAATACTTGCAGAGAAACCATTGCAGATTTCGGCTCCTGTTGTTGTAATAACCGGTGGAATATTAACGGTAACCACACAACAGGCTGTTCCCGTACATGTATTATTATCCGTTCCTGTTACACAATATGTTGTAGTAACAGTAGGACTTACATTCTGAGTAGACCCGTTGGCACCGTTACTCCAAATGTAATTATTATTATTTGTTCCTGAAGCATTGATAACCAATGAATATCCCCTGCATATTGTTCCGCCTGTCGCGGTGACTGTTGGCAGTGGATTTACAATAACAACGCATTGTGCGGTATTGGTGCATGTATTGTTGTCGGTTCCTGTTACTGTATAGGTTGTAGTTACGCCAGGATTTACATTATACGGATTACTGTTTGAAAGTGTGTTCCATGTATATGTTGTTCCTCCGTTTGCACTTATGTTTATCGGAATATTCAGACAAATCGTTCCTCCTGTTGCCGTGATATTTGGCAGCTGATTGACTGTTACTGTTGCAATGTTCGACCCTGTGCATCCTACAGTATTAGTTCCGCTGACAAGATATGTTGTGGTTATTGCAGGCGTTACTGTTATTGAAGGAGTCATTTGATTTGGTGTTGTATACCATGTGTAGTTATTTCCGCCGCTTGCTGTGAGCACTGTGGTTCCTCCGTTGCAGATTGTAGGATTATTAACAAGAAGCGTAAAACTGTTATTTACCGTTACAACACAGCATGCTGTACCTGTGCATCCGTTTAAATCAACTCCCGTCACACAATAGGTAGTTGTTGCTGCAGGTGTTACTGTTTGTGATGAACCGTTTACTCCATTGCTCCATGTATAAAAGTCTGCTCCTGTTGCCACAATCACCTGTGATGTTCCCTGGCACATTATTCCTCCTGTTGCTCCTACATTCGGTAAAGGATTAACAATAACCACGCAGAAAGCAGTGTTCGTGCATGTGTTGTTGTCGGTTCCTGTTACCGTATAAGTTGTAGTTACTCCAGGATTTACATTGTAAGGATTGCTGTTTGAAAGAGTATTCCATGTATATGTTGTTCCTCCGTTTGCACTTATGTTTATCGGAATATTAAGGCATATAGTGCCTCCTGTTGCCGTGATATTCGGCAGAGGATTAACAGTTACAGTGGCAACAACGGTTCCTGTGCATCCAAAAGTATTAGTTGCACTGACAAAGTATGTTGTAGTTGTCGGTGGTGTTACTGTTATTGATTGTACTGTTTGTCCGCCCGGTGTCCATGTGTAATTGTCGCCGCCGCTTGCTGTTAAGGTTGCTGTTGCTCCTGCGCATATCGTCGGGTTGTTTACTGTCGGTGTAATATTGGTATTTACAACTACCACGCAACATGCTGTACCGGTACACCCGTTAATGTCAGTTCCGGTAACACAGTAGGTTGTGGTAACGTTGGGTGTTACAATTTGTGAACTGCCTTGAACACCATTACTCCATGTATATGTATTTCCTCCGCTTGCTGTTATTATTTGCGGTGTTCCCATGCAAATTGTTCCTCCGGTTGCCGTTATTGTTGGCAATGGATTTACTATAACCACACAGAAAGCAATTCCCGTACACCCATTAGCATCGGTGCCTGTAACGTTATATGTCGTTGTTACATTTGGGGTAACAGCTTTTATCTGTCCTGTTCCAAGCGTGTTATCCCAGAGGTATGTGCCTGCACCGGCTCCGTTAGCTGATATATTGATGCTTGCTCCAAGACATATGGTTCCGCCGGTTGCTATGATGGTTGGCAATGGATTTACGGTAACTGTTGCTACTACTGTTCCGGTACATCCGAATGGACTCGTAGCACTTACCAGATATGTCGTTGTTGTGGGTGGATTTACAGTTATTGTCGGTCCGGTTTGTCCGCCGGGTATCCATGTATAATTATTGCCGCCGCTTGCTGTTAAGACTATGGTTGCTCCTGCGCATATCGTCGGGTTGTTTACTGTTGGTGTAATATTGTTGTTTACAGTTACAACACACGATGCTGTTCCAGTGCATCCGTTTACATCGGTTCCTGTTACCGTATATGTTATGGTGGCTCCTGGTGTTACTGTCTGAGAACTACCTTGAACAGAATTACTCCATGTATATGTTGTTGCTCCGCTTGCAGTTATTATTTGCGGTGTTCCCACACATATTGTCCCTCCTGTTGCTGTTACTGTTGGCAACGGATTTACTGTTACCACACATGAAGCTGTATTAGTACACGTGTTCCCGTCGGTCCCGGTTACAATATATGTAGTTGTTGCTGTTGGATTAACTGTCTTTGAGGTACCTGTTCCAAGTCCATTCCACGTATATGTTGTTGCTCCGCCCGCAGTTATTGTTATTGATGCGCCGAGGCAAATAGTTCCACCGGTTGCCGTGACAGTCGGTAGAGGATTTACTGTAACCACACCTCTTGCAGTGGTGGTAATTCCGCCATTATCTGTTAATGTTACAATATATGTTGTTGTTGTGACAGGACAAGCAGTGACAGATGCTCCTGTTGTACCACTCAAGCCTGCTGAAGGCGACCATGAATATGTATAAGGTGATGTACCTCCGGCACCGGTTGCATTCAATGTTGCACAACCACCCGCACATATAGTTGCATTATTCAGGTTAACCAAAGGAGCGCAATTTTTAAAGACAACACTGTGTCTCGTTGTATCATAACAACCATTACTCATTCTTGATACCAGCTTAATTGTGTATGTTCCTACCGTACTCCAGCATACACTACCGGGGTTTTTTAATGCTGAGGTTGCAGGCGTACCACCGGGAAAAGTCCAGCTGTAATCAACAACACAAGGATTTGTAACACTTCTGAAATTAACACACTTGCTACATGATATGGAATCGTGTGGTAAAAAGTCGGTCTGAATTGACGTAGGTAACGGAGGAGGTATTGAGCCGCAATTAGATGAATTATTAACATCGTCAAATACAACAATGCTTCCTGTTCCCTCGCAGCAACTAGGTATTCCTACAATCTCAACACATCCGTCATCATCAGCATCTCCTGCCATAACTCCCTCCCATGAATGGTTTGGCAAAAGGTAATCCCAGAGTTTTACACCAGTTGTAGAATACATATATAACCTATTTGATGTAGCATTATTATAGGCAATTCCCACTATTGATTCTAATCCGGGGTTTGCTGAGTTAAAATCTCCCAGCATGGGTGTGGAGCCAAACCAGCCAGGATTGCCTCCGCCAAAAGGATTAAAATTTGTAGACCAAATCTGCGTTCCCACATTATTTACCGCGTAAATCCTATTTCCGCTCCCTTGCACTATCTCCATAATGCCGTCATTGTTTATATCCGCACATACGGGAGTGGCATTTGCAAGAGAACCGGGTTTTGAAAATAAAAGAGCACCGTTCTGACCATTATAAGCGTTTAGTTCGGAATTCGGTGTATTAATAATAACATCCTGTGCGCAATCTTTTGTAAGATCAGCTAAAACAGGCGACGATGGTAAAATTGCCATACTGCCATTCATCAAAGAATACCATATTTGACTACCATTAAGACCGTTGAGAGAAAAAATAGCAACACCGCTTGCAGGGAAAGCAGGACCGCCTCCCGTACAAAAAACTTCTTTATATCCGTCGCAATTTATATCGCCGATTGCAGGAGAGCCACCATCAGTTCCCATCCATCCCGACAAAGCATAAGACCATATTTGTGCTCCCGTATTACCACTAAGCGCAACAATGGCGGTACCGGTTGTGGTTACAACTTCAAGTATGCCATCTTTATTAATATCGCCTACTGCCGGGGAACCGTTTGCAGTTTTCACTACACTGTTCTGCCATAATAAACTTCCGTTTGATCCCCTGTAAGCATAAATCGCACTTCCATTTTGGGCTATAACTTCCATTGACCCATCTTTATTTACATCTGCAATAGCAGGCACACCCATACCACACGATGCACTCCATAAAAGAGTTCCGGTTGTACCGTTAAGACAATATAAAATTCCATTTAATGCACCGACAACTTCGTTTTTTCCATCACCGTTAACATCCCCGACAACAACATGACCTTCGCCTCCACCTGCAAGACTAGGAACTGTATATTCCCATTTAATAACCGGAGCGGCATCTATTTTTCCGCGCATACACTGAATACCCATATGTTGCTGCGAGCCATTAAGCATCTGAAATGTGCCCAATGCAACTTCTTCCGGTGGTTCAACTGTTGTATTCTGACTTAACACAGTTATTGAAAGAAAGAGTAAAGACCCCAATAGCGAATAATAAAGTTTAGATATTTTTTTCATGTGCTGTTAATTATTAGAAATTATTGAATTTTATTTTTTTAATTTATTTATTATGGTGTTTGCTCTTTTTTATTTGTTGTAATAACTGTAATAATTTCTTATTATACTTTCAGGTTTTAGTTTTTCTTCTTTTAAATATCTTCTGGATTCAATAATATTACTATGTTTATCATATTTATAAAAAAGATGCTCGCTAATATTCCCGTTTCTGTCATATTTGATTTCTTCTGTTAAATTATTGCCGGCATTGTAGTAATAGGTTTCTCTCATAAGTATACTAACGCCATCTTCTTTTACCTGTCTGTCAATTAATTTTCTTTTATCATTATAAACATATTCTATTGTTTGACTTAGAATATCATTTGACAAATAAGTAGATTCTATTAACTTATCGCCAAACTGATTATAGGTGCACGTATATTTATTTATTAATGTATTTCCACTAAAATTACATTCCTCCACTTTCTGGTTTTTATTATCATATTTAAAAGTTTTTTTGTTTGTAAGTTTATCGTTCTTATCAAAATAAGTTTCTTCAATTATACTATCATTAATATTATATGAATAGGTTACATAGTAAATATTATCACCTGCAGGGTATGTTTTTATTTCTTTAATTTTCCGGTTCTTCTCATCAAACGTTGAAGTATATTCATAATCTAATCTTTCGCCCGTAAACTTCTTTTCTGTGATCAGATTGCCTTTGTTATCATATTGATATTTATATATAATTTTCATGGATATTGCGGGAACTAAATTAATCAGTTCAATTAAGCGTCCTGCTTCATCGTATTTATATGTATCAATTTTATCTACAATATCATTACCACCTGATTTTCTTTCTTCTGTTTTCCTGCCACTAGTATCATAACTGAATACAATTCTGTAAACAATACTTCCGTCGTATTTCAGTCTTGTTTCTTCTATAAGGTTTCCTTTTGAATCGTAAATATATTTTTTATGTTTATTTAAATTACTTGAACTGTACCGGAATTCTTCTGTTTTTCTGCCAGTATTGTCATATTTGTAAATAATCTTTGTTTGTTCTGAGCCATCTTTAAAATCATAAAAAATATATTCTGAAAGTTTACCTTTTTCACTATAACTGCTATAAGAACACAACACACTATCAGTAATAACAAGCTTGTTGGAGTCAATCTTGTATATCAGCTGATATTCTCTTTTTTCTTTAATGTTTGTATTTACATCCGATGTATCCTGAGCAAATACAATCGAAGAACAAATTATCAATCCTGAAAAAAACAAAGAAATTTGTATCTTCATTTAAAATTTTTAATTCAAGTTATAAAAACCACACAAATATATTAATATAATAAATATATAGGCAAAACTAATTAATAATTAGACAAAAAAAAAGAACATAAGGTTGCAAATAACATCAAGAAACTTATATGCATCGTATTCAAATAATTAAGAATTATACTTAAACGCACCTTATAAATTATAGAAAGATAAATAAAAAGGCATAAAAGTTATTTTTTATGCCTTTTGAGATGTGTTTCATTTAAATTGTGTTACTTTATCACACTAACCCTGCCTATGAACTCATGTTGAGGTCCATCTTTTTCTTTTGCAATTATTCTATAAACATAAACCCCAACCTGAACTACTTCACCTGTGTTAAAATATCTTCCGTTCCACGGTATATTAATATCGGTAGTTTTGTAAATCATTTCTCCCCAGCGATCAAAAATCATCATCTGAAATTCTGCAGGGTCAATGTTGTATCCTTGTGGAATGAAGACTTCATTTAGCATATCTTCATTCGGGCTGAATGCGTTCGGTATGTAAACAGTGAAAATATCTTTTACAATAATTGGTTTGCAAATTGAATCCCTGCAATTTTCCGAGTCGGTAACCCTTAAGCAAACCGTATATGTACCCACATTTTTGTATGTATGTGTAGGAAGTTTTATATCAGAAGTAGAATTTTCATCACCAAAATCCCAGTACCACCGAACAATAGACTGTCCGCCCGGAGTTGACAAATCATCAAACAATGCAGTGGTGTTTTCAAAAATATCAAGCACAGCCGGAGAATAAGTGAAATCGGCTTTAGGGCCAAGTTTTTCCAGAACAGTGGCAGCGCCGGATATTTTGCAGGTTCCGTAGCTTACGGTTACTACATATGAACCTTGTGCAAGATTGGTTATAGTTTGCATTGTCGCTCCATTATCCCAGATATAAGTGTACAAGGTAGTGTATCCACCGGAAGCATTTACGGTAGCCGTTCCATCCATTTGTCCGCAATGTTCGGGAGCAGATGAAATTATAACAGACAAAGGATTATTTTCATTCACAATAACCGAAGCTATATTTGAACATCCCTTATTGTCAACAACTGTTACAGTATATAATCCCGAATTAATATTTGTTGCAACCTGTGTGTTCTGAGGAGGCAAAGTACTCCACGTATAAGTATAAGAAGGCGTACCTGTCAGTACATTCACTGTTGCCGTTCCATTGGCAAAACAGTTTGTAGGAGTGGAAGAAGTGGAAAGAGTAACTGGAGGAGTATCTGTAATTACAACAGATGCTGTTGCTATACACCCCACTGCATCAGTAACTGTAACATTATAAGTTCCTGAAACGATATTGCTGATAATATTTGTTGTGTGACTTCCCGGACTCCACAAGTAAGTATATGGAGCACCTGAAATAATAGGTATACCTCCTGTACCGGTGACCTGAGCTGAAGCATTTGGCAATCCGCATGTAGCATCAGTTTTTGTAATGCCTGCAAACATCTGCGGTGAAACAATTACAGAAACTGTTGTGGTTGCAGTGCATCCTTTATTGTCGGTAACGGTTATTGAATAAGTTGTATTAACAAGAGGGCTTACGGAAACTGTAGCTCCTGTTGCAGGACTGGTAACCGATGCCCACTGATAATTGTAAGGAGGAGTACCGCCGCTTCCGGTTGCAGTTAAAGTAGTAGTTATGCCATAACAAATTGTTTTGTTCACTGCACTTACAGAAGGCAGTTGATTTACATTCACAACTGCGAAACTAATACCAGTGCAACCATTAGAATTTGTTCCTGTAACATAATAAGAAGTTGTATTAATTGGTGAAACAGTTATGCACGGAGTATTCTCACCGGTACTCCATGTGTAGTTTGTTCCATTGCTGACACATACTGTTGCCGTACCCCCGCTACACATTTCGTTTGGAGATACATTAAGAACTAATGCTGAGTTAACACATACAACGCACGATGCTGTGTTACTGCATGTATTATTATCCGTTCCGGTTACCAAATATGTTGTTGTTTGTTTTGGTGAAACGGTTTTTGGATTTCCGGCCCCTAATCCATTATCCCAGATATATGATGTTGCTCCGGATGCACTTATAACTATTGAAGAATTTTCACACATTGATCCGCCCGTGGCAGTGACTACAGGCAAAGGATTTACAATAACAATACATGAAGCAGTACTTGTGCAGCCATTAGCATCGGTGCCTGTTGTAAAGTAAGTAGTGGTAATTTTCGGTGCCACAACTTGTGTCTGAGTTGTTGTTCCGTTATTCCAGTTATATGTTGCGGCTCCATTTGCACTTATATTTATTGATGCTCCAATACAGATAGTTCCCCCTGTTGCTGTTACATTTGGCAAAGGATTTACTGATACCAATACTGTTGCTGTTCCAGTGCATCCGTTTACATGCGTTCCGCTGACTGAATAAATTGTTGTTGTGTTTGGAGATACACTTATGCAGGAACCTTGTTGTCCTGTATTCCATGTGTATGTGTTTCCGTTGGCTGCGCATATTGTTGCTGTAGCTCCATTGCATATTGTTGCTCCGGTCACATTCATTGTAAGATTTGTACTAACCACAATTGTGGCTGATGCTGTTCCTTTACATCCGTTTGCGTCTGTTCCTGTAACGTAATATATTGTTGTAACTGTTGGCGCCTGTGTTTGACATGAAGTCGTTATAGAATTATTCCAGGAATATGTATTTGAACCACTCGCACATATTGTTGCCGATGAACCATTGCATACTGAACCATTCGTTGCTGTTACTGTTGGGTTTGGATTAACATTTACCATACACAATGCGGTATTTGTACAACCGTTACCATCGGTACCTGTTACGGTATATGTTGTGGTTGTATTTGGGGTTACATTATATGGATTGTTATTTGAAGAAGTGTTCCATGTATAAGTTGTACCGTTGCTGGCGTTAATATTAATTGATGAGCCAGAACAAATAATTCCTCCTGTTGCTGTGATATTTGGTAATTGATTTACGGTAACTTTTGCTACAACCGTACCCGTGCATCCGAAAGCATTTGTTGCATTAACGAGATATGTAGTTGTGGTAACCGGATTTACTGTTATTGTTGAACCTGTTTGTCCGCCCGGTGTCCACGTATAATTATCGCCGCCACTTGCTGTGAGTGTTGCGATAACTCCCAAACATATTGTTGGATTATTTACTGTTGGTGTGATATTATTATTTACTATTACCACACAAGAAGCAGTGCCTGTGCAGCCGTTAGCATCGGTACCTGTTACAATATATGTAGTAGTTGCTGATGGTGTTACTGTTTTGCATTGTCCTGCTCCGAGTCCATTGTTCCATGTGTATGTTGCCCCTCCCGATGCGCATATCTGTTGCGATGAGCCGTTACAAACTGTTCCTCCGGTTGCAGATATCGTTGGCAATGGATTAACAACAACAACACATGATGCTGTGCTTGTGCAACCATTAGCATTACCTGTAACAGTATAAGTTGTTGTTTGGGTTGGACTGACATTATACGTATTGTTTGTTGCTCCTGTATTCCACGTATATGTTGTTGCTCCTCCTGCAATTATGTTAATTGATGTTCCGTGGCAAATAGTTCCGCCTGTTGAAGTGACGTTGGGTATAGGATTAACAGTGACTACTGCATTGGCAGTGGCAGTGGCGTTCAGATTATCTTTAAGCCTTACTGTATATGTTGTGGTGATGGCAGGACATGCAGTAACCGTGGTTCCTGTTGTTCCGCTTAAACCTGTTGCAGGCGACCATGTATATGTATAAGGAGGATTGCCTCCAAGTGCGCTTGAATTTAAAATTATACAATTTCCGGCACATACTGAACCGCTGTTAACATTAATAAACGGACTGCATGGTTTTACATTTACCGTGATTGATGATGTTGCGGTACATCCTGCGCATGCTGATGTTCCGGTTACGGAATATGTGGTTTTAACGGTAGGACTTACTGTGATAGAAGAACTGGTTTGCCCGGTATTCCATGTATAGCTGTTTCCTCCGCTTACAGTTATTACCGAAGAAGAACCCAGACAAATAGTATCAGGCGAAGCTTTTAATGTTATGCTTCCTGCATTGAAACTATTTGCTTCGAGAAATACACCTGAATCATATGAGCCATCTCCAACATCGGCAATAGCTAATTTTATATGATAAGTCTGACATGGAACAACATTTGCCTGTGCAGTTAATGGTACGGTTAAACCATCAAACTGCAAATCGGGCTGTCCGTTTCCATTACCTTTATAATAAGCTGAATTGGTTGTCCATGTTGGATCCATTTTAGTGCAGTTTGCATCTTGTCCTTGTCCACCGGAAGTACCACGATTGATGGTATTTATGGCAACAGGAATGTCAGGTTTGCCCGGAACTGTAGCTATATTTTGACTGGTATAATTTCCACCTGCCGGATTTGGTCCTGTAAGGAAAAAACCAAACACATCATTATACTGTGAACATACATATTCAGGATATTCTTCGGAAGCAAAAACATATTTAAATTGCATTACATTTCCAACCGGTTTGAAATCAAATTCAATTATGCAGACATCATAAAACTGGCATCCCTTGCAGAGTTTGTTAAGGTCTGCATCCGTAACTATTACATTATTATTTGCGCACATTGCTCCCGGCATATCGTTTGGTCCGGTAATGATATGATTTGGACAAGATGGACTCCCGATATTACCTGTAGCCATAACAATACCTTTTGTGAGACCTAAAACAGTACACGCCGCAGCATCGAAATATCCGAATTGTAAAGTATTCTGATTTCCGTCAGCATCAGATGTTTTGTATGTAACGTTTGTTGCAGTTAAACAACCTGTAATCAAAACATTTTTTACAAGATAATCGGCACTATTATATGGAGCATTATTGCTAACAACAATATTTTTAGAATGAGATTGCGGATTGTTGTCAGACGGCGTATAACAGTCCATATGAGCGGCCCAGCCAGATTCTGTATTTGCTGAATCTGAAATAAAACGAAAAGTCAAATATATGCCTGAAGAAATTATGTTTGATGGAATATTATTACCCGTTAAAACAGCAATGAGTGGTGATTGTATAGAATTTCCGTCATAAATATAAAGTTTATCTTTTCCTGCTTCTAACTCAAATTTGAAAAAATCAATTTGCAGTTGTTTTTTTTCTGAAGATTGAATTGTTATTGTGTAATCCTCATTATTGCTATACATGCCGCTTTCACCTCCGCTATCATAAAAAAAATCACGGCATGTACTCAGGGTTTTATCGTTACTTGATTTATCAAGTATAATTTGCGCTTTACTGAAATATGAACTTGTAAACAATATAGAAAAAATTATAACTCTTAATAAAGACATTAATTTTTTTTCTATAGCTTTTATAATATATATAGTTCTCATAATATATAATGCATTATAAAATAAATTAATAAATGTGTTTGTTGCGGGAATGATGAATGGTAAAGTGTAGACGAAGTACTAAATGTAAGGACAAATCGGATTTGAAGCCCGGAAGGTATTCTTGTAAATAAGATTAAAATAAATAATAAATAATGTCATATGATAATAAGTAAATTTAGTAACAGTACAAATAAACTTTAATAAAAGTTGAACAAAAACAAAAATCTAATATGGTAAATTCAGAAATTATTTTTTGTATTTATTCATTTGTCAATTTTTATCTTATAACACTGATTCTTCCCAAAAATTCATGATCAGTTCCTTCTTTTTCTTTTGCAATTATTCTATAAACATAAACACCAACCTGAACCACCTCTCCTGTATTAAAATATCTTCCGTTCCATGGTGCATTAATATCAGTTGTTTTGTAAATAAGTTCTCCCCAGCGGTCAAAAATCATCATCTGAAATCCTGCGGGGTCAATATTATATCCTTGCGGAATGAAGCCTTCATTGAGCATATCCTCATTCGGACTAAATGCATTCGGTATATAGACAGTGAAAATATCTTTTACAATAACCGGCTTGCAAATTGAATCCATACAGTTTTCGGAATCGGTAATTTTCAGGCAAGCCATAATTGTACCTACATTCCTGAATATATGTGTTGCATTTTGAGTGTGGTTAAGTGCTTTGCAACCGCCATCGTCAAATTCCCAATACCACTGTACAATTGATTGTCCGCCCGGAGTTGAATTGTCAAAAAAGAATCCGGTGGAATTTTCAAAAATATCAAGCACAGTCGGAGAATAAGTGAAATCAGCCTGTGGTCCGACTTTTTCAGTAACAGTCGCACACTTTGATATTTGGCATGTTCCATAAGATACGGTTACACAGTACGAACCCTGTGCAAGACTGGTTATTGTCTGCGTTATTTCTCCATTATCCCAAAGATAAGTGTAAGGACCCTGCGTTGGACTTCCTCCGGCAGGATTTGCTGTTGCCGTTCCGTCTGTCTGTCCGCAATGTTCGGGAGTACTTGAAGTTGTTAATGATAATGGATTATTTTCGAGTACAACAACTGAAGATACATTTGAACAACCTCTGTTGTCAACAACAGTAACAGAGTATAATCCGGAATTAATATTTGTCGCAACCTGAGTGTTCTGCGGCGGTACAGTACTCCATGTATAAGCATAAGGAGATGTGCCTGTCAGTATATTTACGGTTGCTGTTCCGTTGGGGAAGCAGTTAGTAGGTGTCTGACTTGTTGACAATGTTACGGGCGGTGAATCAAGTATTGTTGTTGTTGCGGTTATTGTGCATCCTACCGCATCTGTCACCGTAACAATATATGTTCCCGAAACAACATTGTTTATAATATCTGTATTATAACTTCCGGGGCTCCACAAATAAGTATACGAATTACCCATAGTGAAAGGAATACCTCCGCTGGCTGTAACTGTTGCCGAAGCATTAGGAAGTCCGCATGAAGCATCGTTTTTCTGAATGCTTGCCGTCATTTGAGGAGAAACAATTACAGAAACATTTGTAGTTGCAGTGCATCCTTTGTTGTCAGTTACTGTTATGGAGTAAGTCGTATTAACAAGAGGACTTACTGAAACCGTAGCTCCTGTAGCAGGATTGGTACCCGATGCCCACTGATAATTATAAGGAGAAATACCGCCACTGCCAACCGCAGTTAAAGTAGTGATAGTACCATAACATATTGTTTTATTTGTTGCACTTACTGAAGGCAGTTGATCAACAATTACAACTGCAGCTCCTGTACCTGTGCAGCCATATTGGTCTAAACCGGTTACAAAATATGTTGTGGTTATTACCGGTGTTACAACCTGTGAATTGCCTTGAACAGAGTTGCTCCATGTATATGTTCCGCCTGTTCCTGCTCCGCTAACGCTTATTGTTGCAGATGCTCCGTTACATATTTCTCCGCCTGTTGTTGTTAACGTGATTGAACTGTTCACAATAACAACACACGATGCAGTCCCTGTACATCCGTTTATATCAGTTCCGGTTACAAAATATGTAGTTGTTGCCGTTGGTGTTACTGTTTGTGAACTTCCTGTCAGTCCGTTATTCCACAAATATGTATTTGCTCCGCCTGCTGTTATTATTTGCGGTGCTCCAACGCAGACTGTTCCTCCCGTAGCTGTTACTGTTGGCAATGGATTTACTGTCACAACGCAAAATGCAGTGCCTGTACATCCGTTCGCATCTGTACCTGTTACATTATAAGTTGTGGTAACATTCGGAGTGACAGTTTTTGTCTGTCCCGTATTCAAACCGTTATCCCACAAATATGTTCCTGCTCCGTTTGCACTTATCACCTGCGATGCTCCTATACATATTGTTCCTCCGGTTGCGGTGATTGTTGGCAAAGGATTAACCGTAACTGTTGCCACAACTGTGCCTGTACATCCGAATACATTTGTTGCATTCACGAAATATGTTGTTGTAGTAACCGGATTTACTGTTATCGTTGAACCTGTAAGTCCTCCGGGTGTCCAAGTATAATTATCGGCGCCGCTTGCCGCCAGTGTTGCAACTGTTCCTGAGCATATTGTTGGATTATTTACCGTTGGTGTAATATTGTTATTTACAACCACTATGCAGGAAGCTGTTCCTGTGCATCCGTTCGCATCAGTTGAGGTTACATAATATGTTGTGTTAACAGAAGGAGTTACTGTTTGTGAACTTCCCTGAACACTATTACTCCATGTGTATGTTGCTCCTCCAGCTACAGTAATTGCTGTTGAAGAACCATTGCAAACAGTGCCTCCTGTTGTAGTGATAGTAGGCAACGGATTAACTGTTACAACGCACAAAGATGTGTTTGTGCAGCCGTTTCCGTCATTACCTGTTAAATTGTATGTTGTGGTAGAATTCGGAGTAACGGTTTTCGGATTTCCTGTTCCAAGTCCGTTATCCCAGTTGTATGTTGTTGCACCGCTTGCTGTCAATGTGAATGATGCTCCATTACATATAGAACCTCCGTTTACTGTTACAGAAGGTATGGGATTTACTGTAACAGTTGCCACGACTGTTCCTGTGCACCCTACCGCATTTGTTGCGCTTACAAAATATGTTGTGGTTATTGTCGGGCTAACTGTAATTGTCACGCTTGTTTGTCCTCCGGGTGTCCATGTATAATTGTTACCTCCGCTTGCTGTTAAGGTTGCTATTGCTCCCCTGCATATCGTAGGACTGTTAACTGTCGGTGTAATATTACTGTTTACAACTACTATGCATGAAGCTGTACCTGTACATCCGTTCGCATCAGTGCCGGTAACAATATATGTTGTGGTAGCTGATGGTGTTACTGTTTTTGTTTGTCCTGCATCCAATCCGTTATTCCATGTATATGTAGTTCCTCCGCTTGCGCTTATAATTATTGAAGAACCATTGCAAACTGTTCCTCCTGTTGCTGTTATTGTGGGCAATGGATTAACTGTTACAACGCACGAAGCAGTATTTGTGCAACCGTTTCCATCGGTACCTGTTACATTATATGTTGTGGTAATATTTGGATTAATAGTTTTCGGATTTCCTGTTCCAAGTCCGTTATTCCATGTATATGTTACTGCTCCGCTGGCTGCCAGCGTGAACGATACTCCATTACATATCGAACTTCCGTTTACTGATACTGTTGGCAAAGGATTTACTGTAACAACACTTTTTGCTGTTGCAGTGGCTGCAGTGTTATCGGTTAATTTCACCGTGTATGTAGTTGTGGTGGTTGGGCATGCTGTCACTGATATTCCTGTTGTTCCGCTTAATCCTGTTGCAGGAGACCATGAATATGTGTATGGGGCTGTGCCGCCGGCGCCGGTTGCACTTAAGGTAGCGCAAACTCCCTGGCATACTGTTGCATTGTTTACCGAAACTATAGGAGAACAATTATTTACTTTTATGGTTATAGATGCAACACTTGTTATTATGCAGCAAACTGCATTTGATGTTGCTGTTACCGAATATGTGGTAGTTACGGTTGGGCAAACTGTTGTGTTGGAACCATTGATGCCATTACTCCAGGAGTAACTTGGCGATGCTCCCGGGTATAATGCAGACAATGCGGCACAACTTCCTGCACACACGCTGTCTTTATCATAAGTTATTTTAACTTCTCCCGTAACAGGAGAATTAGGAAGCCGTACCCCTAGATTATTAAAATCTGCAGCCTGTGTTGTTTTATCATATTGATACATATATCCCGCAAAACCGCCGGGCGACTGAAGAATATGTGTGGCTGTATTATTTATTGAAAGTCTTGCATAAGAATAGCCCGGGCAAGTTCCGCTTGAAGAAAAGTTTCCTGCTGCAATAGGAGTACCGTCCAGTGTTGCGGCTCCCACATCGGAAGATTGAACCACCATGTTCACATAAGTGTCGGTGTTATAATTAGCATTATTATCTGCCTGAAATATCACTTTATTAATAAAGCCATCATTTGGAATAATCATTCCCATTGCCGGATCCCCTATTCCTGTGGCAGCTCCTCCGCTTTCCGTATATTGGGCTACTACAACAGGATTAGTCGCTCTTATACAATGAGACTGGTTATTTGTAAACCGCACTTCATAAAATTTTCCTGCATTTATTGTTGCTGCGGGAGTGGAAGATCCATCAATATATACACTTGTGGAGTTAACCGTTGCGAGCGTTCGCACAAGAGTCAAATCAGTTTTCATAAGAGGAGTGATGATAAACTCTTTTCCCAACTTATCCACAGGAATCATCTGTTCATACATCGGGTCGCAATACTGTTTAGTTGATGGAATCTGCATTGTTGCGCCTCCACCAAAAACAACCACCGGCTTGTCTGCCTGCACCATGGTTCCTGTGAGGTCGTTACCATCCTGAATCATGAGCACGAAAGTCTGACCCTGATTAAGTGTAACCGAATATTGTGTATTAGCCAGTTTTCCACCCCATGTGTTAGCAGCCGGAGTATATTGTACCTGCGTGTTATTTTGAGTAGCAAGTATCATTACGAGACTGCCGTTAACAAAAGCCGACTGGTATGTAGTTACATAATATTTCGTTCCGCAAAAATATGTAGGTAATATTTTTGAAGAGGAAGTCCACGCGATTGCAAAGGTGTAATAAATAACCGATACCGGTTTACAGGCAACTAAATGAATGCCCTTGTTTTGAGCAGATTCAAAATTAGTGGTTTGATATGATTCGGGTACTGTTACAAATGTAGTACTGTTACTGCCAACATTATAAGTGGTAGGCGAACCACCGGGTAAAGTAACGCAAAAACTTGTGGCTTCTTCGGCGCTGACAGCAATTTTAAATGTTGCTCCGCCTACAGGTTGAGTCAGGAACGCAAACCAAAAGTCTGTACCTACTGAAGTCTGCGCAAAAGAAAATGTATTTCCAATAAAAATAAAAAGGAATATAGTGAGTATTCTTTTAAATACTTTGCTTTTATTTATGTTTGATTTGCACCTACCTAAGAAAAAACCTAAAGTCTTCATGGCCAAAAAAAATTAATTTCTTTAAATAATCTAAAAAAACCTCGTTTTCGTATGGTAAAGATACGGATTTATCTAAAATAGTTGCAAGAATACCGCAGACATTTAAAGACATTGGCATGGACATATTGGGACAAATATGAATTCTTCCAATACTTAAAGTATCAGGAACCACTTGTTAGTGCTTGTGTAATAGTGTTTTATGCCCATAATATTTACGAATAGTACAAGGGGTTGTTTTGAAGACCACTACGAATACCCGGGATGCAATCCGATATGAAGAATCAGTATAGTTTATTGAAACGTCATTTATATCTATAAAGTATAGTTTATCTTAAAATATGCAGGTATCCATGAAATTCATATTCAGCCATATCTTTACCTGTAGCGGTTATGACATAGTAATAAGTTCCGTCAGACATGCTTTCTCTTGCATATTTAGTGTCTTGTATCCATTCACCTTTCCATCCTTTGTCAATATCAGCTGTTTCAAATAGTTTCTGTCCCCAGCGGTTGAATATCGCCATCCTGAAATATAAAAACTCTCCCTCATATTTAACTTTGTATTCATCATTAATTCCGTCGTTATTAGGGGTAAATACGTTGAAGACTTCAATTTTTGTAGGTTGTATGACTTCAATTATAAAAGTATATTCTTTTTCACAGCCATCCGGTGAAGTTACTATTAGTTTAACTGTGTATGTGCCTTTACTGCCATATGTGTGTGTTGGATTTTTCAGGTTGCTGTGAATTGTGTTATCTCCAAAATCCCAGTCGTAGGAAAATCCGTTTGTACCATTCCAGTCAAATAAGAAAGTATGAGTTATCAATTCCAGGTATTTATCTGCATTTGCAATGCCGTCAGGATCTATAATCTGATTGATTATGCTCACGGTTTTCACTATTTTGCAGTTCTTTGTGTCGGTAACAGTAACTGTATATGTATCAGCCGGGAGGTCAACCAGGCATGAAGTATTTGCAGATGATGCATTCCATGCGTATAAATATGGAGGTGTTCCGCCTGAAGGAATAACACAAACCGAACCCTGCCCGTTAGTACATATTTCATCAATTGAATTTGCTGCAGCTGTTAAATTACTTACAGTTACCACTGCTGATGCTGTTCCTGTGCAACCGTTAACATCCATACCGGTTACCAAATACGTAGTTGTCGCTGAAGGCGATACTGTTACCGGGTTTCCTGCTCCAAGTCCATTATTCCACGTGTATGTTGTTGCCCCGCTCGCTGTTATTATTATCGTTGAGCCATTGCATACCGTGCCTCCTGAAGCAGTTACCGTTGGGTTAGGGTTTACAGTTATAATCGCCTGTGCGGTATTCGTACAACCATTTCCGTCAGTGCCGGTAACAGTATAGGTTGTATTTTGTGAGGGATTGACACTTACGGAATTTCCTGTCTGACCTGTGTTCCACGAATAAGTAACAGCTCCACTGGCATTGACAGCCGTTATTGCTCCATTGCATATAATGTTACCGGAAGCCGTTACATTTGGTTTGACATTTACAAATACCACTGCCGATGCTGTATTAATGCAGCCATTTCCATCAACACCAGTTACAGTATAAGTTGTATTTTGTGTAGGATTGACTGTAATAGAGTTTCCGGTCATGGCATTGCTCCATGTATAAGTAACAGCCCCGCTTGCAGTAACTGTTGCAACAACACCTATGCAGACAGTGCTTCCGTTTGCTGTTACAACAGGCAAAGCATTAACATTTACTATCGCCGCTGCAGTGCTTGTACAGCCAAATGCGTTCATTCCGGTTACAATATAGGTAGTGGTTATAGTGGGAGAAACAGTTATTTGGTCTCCTGTTTGTCCTGTGCTCCATGTGTAACTTGTGGTACCGGTTGCGTATATAAGCACGCTGCCGCCATTACATATTGTTCCGCCAACTGCTGTAATATCCGGTTTAGGATTAACTGTTACAATTGCTGAAGCTGTGTTAGTACAACCGTTAACACTTGAACCTGTCACAGTATATGTTGTAGTTAAATTGGGGTTAACGGAAATCATGCTTCCTGTCTGCCCCGTGTTCCATGTGTAATTATCAGCTCCGCCCGCAGTGATTGTTCCGGATGAGCCTATGCATATTGAATTACCGGTTGCCGTTACATTTATAGCAGGATTTAAAGTTATTGTTATTTGGTCTGTTGCAGTTTGAGCATTAATGTCGGTTCCGGTTACTGAATATGTTGTTGTTGCGGTAGGACAGATATTAATAACAGAAGAAGTGCCCGTCACTCCGTTACTCCATACATATGTGTACGGGGGTGTTCCTCCATTGATGGTAGCACTTATATCGGTGCAATTTCCCGGACATATTGTATTCGGATTAGCTTGTGCTTTTAAGCTTATGCCGGTATTAAAGCCAAGGTCGTTGGTATAAGCGTCATCGCCGCTGCCATAAGAATATGCATAAGCATGAAAAGCGCTTCCTGTAATAATATGAGTGTTGTTATTAAGCGGACCTACTGTAGCATATGAATAATCAGGACATGAAGGAACTGCTACCCAACCCGAAACAGGTGTGCCATCTAATTGCACTGCTGTGCCGGTTTTTGCTACTATGTTAGCATATGCCAGTGCACCCAAATTAGGAGGAGGTGGTGTAGTGGTATACGTGCCAAAATTAGCATTATTAAATCGCTTGAATAAAACAGTATCAATGTTTCTGTCAACAGGATTAAGAAAAAGCATTGAAGGGTCGCCGCGTTCTCCCCCGCAATTATTTCCAAGAATAAGCTGTGTCATGCCTATTGGCTTATCAGCAGTAACACAATGCGCACTATTGTTAACTTCCTGTTCATTATAAGCTCCCGCATTTAATGTAAATGGTGTGCCTCCATCTATTGAAACGGTTGTGTTAGCCTGAGAAGCCATAATTCTGATAACTGATTTTGTTCTTCCCATAAAAGGGGGAACTATATATTTTGTGCCCCAAAACTTAACAGGATATATAACCTCTATAAGTGGATTTGCTGTTTGACAATTTCCAACATAAGATTCCGACCTTCCTCCATAAACAGCAACTTTTTTATCCGAAAATATGTGGTCTCCTGTTGTGTAATCATCTTGACCATTCATGTTAGGACTGCATTTTAAATAGATTTCTCCCTTATTAAGAGTTGTATTTACGCTCCCTGTTATGGTTGTATTATCTTGCGTTGCAACAATAACATAATCTGAAATGCCTGTTATTTGCTGTGCGGGAAATGGATTCAAGTAGCTTATCATGTAATATTCTGTTCCCAATGCTGCTGTGTCGGGAACAAGAAATGCTTCGGTACGCTGGGCTGTTGTAGAAAAAGGAACAACACTTATAACCTTGTCTGATGTAATATGTATTCCTTTATTATTTTTTTTGCCTGAAGTGTATGGATAAGTTATTTCAACATTAGCAGTATTCATTGTTATCACTGTAGTGCCATTTGCAGGAACAGTAAAGTTCTGCGACCAGCCTATTGCAGGTATTGATATTGTTCCGGATGCATTGAATGCAGAACTTATATAAACATATTCTTCATTTCCATTCTGAAAATGCGGAGGATATGCAAACCAAAATTCTCTTCCTTTGGTAGAAGGTTTTTGGGCAAAAACATCTAAATATACTATTAAAGATAATAGTAAAAAAAGAATTGAAAATGCAGTAGCTGCATTTTCTTTTACAAAGTATATTTTATTTCTCATTGGTCAAAAAGCATTTAAAAATGGATAAACAAAAAATAATTTAAGCAAAATTTAATTTCGGCTATAAAAATCGCAAATTAATCTATAGCTTTTGTAAAAACACCAGAGACATTTAAAGACATTGGCGTGGACATATTAGGACAACATAGTTATTTGTTGCTACAATCAATAAAAATATTTATTATATGTTTTTTAAAATGTAATTGCCGAACTGCTAAATATGGGGGAAAGATTTTTTTAACATTGAAATTTCGAAAAGCAGAAAAAATAATAATAAAGAATGTAATTATTTAAATAGCGGAATTTTAAAGTCCATACAAAAACCCCAACAGATCATCGGTTGGTTTAAGATCTAATTTTATTCTCAGGCGCTGCTTTCTTTTCAATACAGATTCAGCACTTATGCTTAAAATTCTGGCAATTTCTTTGGTGCTCAGGTTCAACCTTAAATATGAGCAAAGTTTTAAATCAACAGAAGTTAACTGGACATAATTAAGGGTTAATTTTTTAAAAAAGTCTGCATGAACTTTTTCAAAATGCATTTTAAAATTATCCCAGTCTTTATCCATATCAATATTATATTCTATTTCTTTTATCAGCTCTTTGTTGGTTTTGCTGGTATTTCCTCCTTGTTCCAAAGATTGTTCAAGTTTTCTTTTTATATCACTTAATATTTCATTTTTATTAACAATGTGCAATGCGGAGGTAGACATTTCCTGCATGATATGGTTGATTTCAGCTTCCCGCTTTTCTGTTTCACGCTTTTCAAACTCCAATTCATTTTTAAGCCGTTCCTGTGAAAGCTGAAGGTTTATTTGCTGTATTTTCGAATTTTCTGCTTTCAGTCTTTGCTTATAGTAAGCAATTGCGACTATAACAATTACTGTCAGACAAAATAATAAAAGAATAATTATTTTTAGACGGGTTTCCTTTGCTTCTATTTCCTTTTTCTGCTTTTCGATCAGGAGTTCATTTTCTCTTCTTTTAATTTCTTTATCGAAAACCAAAGCATTAAGTTTTTTAACTTTATCTTTATTAAAATCATCACTTTTTTCAAAATATAATTCCAGATATTTAAATGCTTCGCTGTTATTGCCGGTGGCTTTATATGCTTTATTTAATACCAATGCTGCCTGTGATATTTCCTTGTTGTCATTTATTTCTTTTGCTTTTTCAAGATATTTGTTTCCGAAATTTATAGCGCTGTTATAATCTTTAAAGTTCAGGTAATAATTTGAAAGCTTTTCAAGTGAAGTCATTACTCCGAACTTTAATTTATCTTTGATAGTGCTGTCCAAAGTATTTTGATAATACCTGAGAGCTTCTTTGAGGTTCCCCCCTTTTTCAAATAATTGTCCTATGCCTGCCGTTGACCCGTAATAAAAATCATCTTTTGCTTTGTTATCATATAAAGCAAGACATTTGTTGTAGCTTTCGAGTGCCTTATCGGGAATATTTTTCAGGCGGTAATAATCTCCCAGAGTAACATAATAAAAACCCAAATTCAATTCAATGTTATGTTTTTTTATTGTTTCATTTGCAGTATTCAGGTAATTGAAAGCTTCATCAAATTTGTTATAGTTAATATAAATCTGAGCAATATTTATACATGCTGTTGTTATAATTCTGTAATTGTTGGATTTTTCTGCTTCGTCTTTTGCTTTGAAAAAATACTCAACAGCCTTGATGATGTCGGTTTTAAAATAGTATAATAATCCTATGTTATTGTAAACAGTTGAAATTTCAGAAACATCAGAGATTTTTTTTAAAATATCAAGTGCTTTGTTAAGGTTATACAAAGCTTTTTCAAAAGAAAACTTCTGGGTATATGCAACGCCTTTTTTATTATACGAAAGTGCAATGCCTTTTATGTATTTGTGCTCTAAAGAAATTTCATATGCTCTATCGGCATACTCAATCACTTTATCCTGATTTGTATAATAGAAACTTGTTGCAATATCCAGATAAGCGTCAATGCTGTCTTTGTAATCTTTTACGTTTTTATATTTTGCAAAAAAGGTATCGGCATTTTGTTTCTGCGAAAAACAAATACTGATATTGAGCAGAAATATTAAAAGGCATAATGCTCTTTTTGTAATTCTCATGCTTTATGTTATAATATAAAGGCACGCAATTTATTAAATTTTCCAACAAATAAAAAACATGTTTTTTTATTTTGGGAATAACCCTTGAATAATTTGTGAATTTGTGAAGTGGTGAATTTGTGAAGGGTGCAAATAAAATAAATATTCTGCCAATTTTTAATCAAAAATAAAAACAATTCAAAGTTTAATAACTTTATATTTCAGACTTTAAACCTTAAACTCTTTTATCGTATCACGCTCACCCTGCCTATGAATTCATAAACCGGTCCGTCAAGTTCTTTTACCTGTATTTTATATACGTATGTTCCTATCTGAACCAATTCACTGTCATATTCGAATCTGGCATTCCATGGTTTGAAGAAGTCGTTTGTTTTGTAAATTGTTTCACCCCAGCGGTCATATATTATCATAAGGTATCCTTCTTTTGTATCTATCTTGGTTCCCTGCGGACCGAATACATCATTCAACCCGTCATCATTCGGACTGAATGCATTCGGAATGTATACAGTGAAATTATCTTTTACGATAATATTTTTTCTTGCTGTATCAATACAACCTTTTTTATCGGTTACAACAAGATAAATTGTGTAAGTAGAAACCTTTTCGGAATATTTATGTGTCGGGTTCTGAACGGGAGAATTGCTTTTATCGCCGAAATCCCAATACCATTTTATTATGGGATTGCCACCTGGTCTGGATAAATCTGTGAAGTCTGCTATTAAAGTTGTTTCCCAGTCAAGCACTGATGGACTGAAGGTGAAATCGGCTTCGGGTCCGGAAATATTATTTACTATTACCGAACCTTTGATAATGCATGTTCCGCTTTGTACTGTTACAGTGTATGTATTATGTGTAAGGTTTGAAATAATATTTTTAGTTTCTCCGTTGCTCCAGAGATATGTATAAAAACATTCACCTGTGGGTATTGCTGTTGCTGTTCCGTTTTTTCCGTTGCAGTTTTCGGGTGTTGAGTGCATTGTTAATCTTAGTTTATTTGAATCGTTTACTATTACGGTTTTTACTGCCTGGCATCCTTTGGAATCGGTTACAGTTACTTCGTACATACTTGGCAAAAGATTGGTTATTACAGTTGTTGTTTTTTGAGGAAAAGTACTCCATAAGTATGTATATGGTGGAGTTCCGCCTAATGCAATAACCGTTGCACTGCCGCTGGGATTGCCGCAATCGGCAGGTGTTGTATTTGTATTTATTAATAATGCAGGAGTATTTGTCAATACAACTTGTGCGGTATCACTGCATCCTAATGAGTCGGTAATAACTACAGTGTAAGTTCCTGCAGAAAGATTATTAATTGTCGGAGTTCCCTGATTCAGAATATTCCATTTGTAATTATAGTGAATTCCTCCGCTTGTATACGGTGTTCCTCCCGATGCAGCTACTGTTACAGAACCATTAGGATTGCCGCATGTTGCATTTACTGTATTGGATATCCACGATGTTAATTCGGGATTTACTTTTACAGCTACACGCTTTGAACTTCCGCAACCTTTGCTGTCGTGTATAGCTATTGTATAGGTCGTAGTAGTAGTTGATCTGGAAATTACATTTTGTTCTGTTGTTGAGTTCAGCCCGTTTGCCGGCGACCAGTTGAAAGTATAGGGAGGAGTTCCATTAGTTATAACAGGAGATAAAGCGGCACTGTTTCCGTAACAAACAAACTGGTTAGCTATTGATATTTTTGGTAAAGGATTAACATTTATAGATACGTGCGACATTGTTTTGCATCCGTTTTTATCTGTAATTGATATAATATAATTTGTTGAAACCGTAGGACTGGCAAATACGCTCTGGCTGTCGGGATAATCTATGCCTACTGTGGGTACCCATTTGAAAGTATAAGTGCCACTGCCATTGCTTACACTTATGGTTATTTTTACATTACTTCCTTCACAAAATCCGACAGAAACATTTGAAGTACTCGGATTATTGTTTATGGTTACAATTGCTCTGGCAGTGTTTGTACAGCCGTTTATGTCTGTTCCCGTAACACGATATGTTGTAGTTGAAACAGGATTAACAATTATTGATTGTCCTGCCTGACCATTGCTCCATAAATAATATAAACCGCCGTTTGCACTTATTGTTGCCGAACCTCCGTCGCAGATGGTAGCGCTTGTTGCAGAAATTACAGGATTTGGATTGACTGTAACAACTGCCAAAGCTGAATTGGAACAACCGTTCAGATTTGTTCCTGTTACAAAATATGTTGTTGTTGAAATTGGATTAACAATTATTGATTGGGCTGTCTTACCATTGTTCCAGATATAGTAAAAACCGCCATTTGCACTTATTGTTGCTGACTTTCCATTGCAAACAGCTGCACCTGTTGCGGAAATCAGAGGATTTGGATTAACTGTAACAACTGCCAGAGCAGAATTTGTGCAGCCATTAATATTTGTTCCTGTTACAAAATAATTTGTTGTTATAATTGGATTAACAATTATTGATTGGGCTGTTTGACCATTGCTCCATAAATAATTTACTCCGCCATTTGCAGAAATTGTTGCAGGATTTCCGTTGCAGATTGTAGCACCTGTTGCAGAAATAACAGGATTTGGGTTAACTGTAACAACTGCCTGGGCTGAATTAGAACAGCCATTTAAATTTGTTCCTGTTACAAAATAATTTGTTGTAATA
>JAQUPB010000010.1:25476-36113 GCA_029004185.1 Bacteroidales bacterium
ATTTCCGTTGCAGATTGTAGCACCTGTTGCAGAAATAACAGGATTTGGGTTAACTGTAACAACTGCCTGGGCTGAATTAGAACAGCCATTTAAATTTGTTCCTGTTACAAAATAATTTGTTGTAATAATTGGATTAACAATTATTGATTGCGCTGTTTGACCATTACTCCATAAATAATTTGCTCCGCCGTTTGCAGAAATTGTTGCTGAATTTCCGTTGCAGATTGTAGCACCTGTTGCAGAAATCAGAGGATTTGAATTAACTGTAACAACTGCCTGAGCAGAATTTGTGCAACCGTTAATATTTATTCCGGTTACAAAATATGTTGTTGTTATAACTGGATTAATAATTATTGATTGTGATGTCTGGCCATTGCTCCATGTATAATTAATGCCGCCATTAACAGTTAAAGTGGTTGAATTACCTGCGCATATAACCGGACTATTTGTTGTTAAAATTGGTTTTGGATTTACAGTTACAATTGCTGTAGCAGTTGCTTTACATCCGGTGCTTGCTGTGCCGGTTACAGAATATGTTGTTGTTATGCTTGGCGTTACAATTATAAAACTTTGAGTGGATGAATTATTCCATATATAATTATTTGTTCCCGATGCTGTCAGAGTTGTGGTAATGCCATTACATATAATTGGTGAATTAACAGTTACCAAAGGTTTAGTCCTGATGACTATATTTTTACATAAATGAATCGGACAACCGGTAACTGAAATCAGGTCACAGCAATAATTTCCTGAAGAAGTAACGGTAATGCTTTGAGTTGTTTGTCCTCCGGGTGACCAGTAATACGAGGCAAAGCCGGAAGGAGCTGATAAAGTTACAGGGCTGCATGAATCAGGTCTTGTTTCGGTTAAGCCGAATACATTACATGAGCAGTCAATATAAGCATAAGACCAATGAGCTCCATAACCGCAATCTGCCTGGGTAAAAATTATTGTAACATTCTGACCTATATATGCTGAAAGATCTGTTGTAACTGATGTCCATGGTCTGTAATAAACATTAGCGCCGCAGCTTGCAGGGAAAAAGTTGGGAATATCCGGTCCGCCAACAACAAGATATTGTCCGCAAGGAATGGTATCACCATTTTCGTCGTACATGTTTATTCTTATGTAAGGTTGTGCATGGTCTGCATGTCCTGCATCCTGAACTACCATTGCGTATTTATAAAAGAAGGCACTGTTTGAAGGTGTTACCTGAAACGATTGAATTAATTGTGCGCCGTGATAATTTGGTACTTGTCCGTCTCCCAGCATTGCAGAATAAGTTCCTCCCGGACAAACCCTTGGAAAACCGCCGCATGCATCTGTCCCGCTGTTTATTAAATTTATCTGGGGTGGCGATGTATTTATTGATATTCCGATATAATTCGGATAATCGTCTACAGTTTGTCCATCACCCATACGTCCGTTTGTACCTGTCCATCCGCTGAAGTTGCCTGCTTCAAAATCCATATTGGTGCAGGCAGGCTGAACCGGTATATAATTAACAGTAATATTATAATTGTAGCCGTTTGTTCCGTCAAGCATAATATAATAAGGATTACCCTGCTTGATATTTGCCGTTAATACTATTGCGCTTGCAAAATTATTGTCATACGATGCTGCAACACAACTTCCGGTATTCGGACATCCTTTGTATACATGTAAAGATGCCCTGTTTCCAACAGAAATATTTGATATGTTTATAATTATTGTACCCGTTGTTGAGGCAAAAAAGTAATACAAATAATCTTCACCGTTCATATAAGCAGCCGGAATATTCGAACAACGAATTGTATTACTTGAATTGTAGTCATTCACTTTACCTGTAACTGTTTGACCAACAGCCGAAAAAGGAATGCTAATGGGGCTTAATGAAGCATCTGCGCAATTATTTCCACCCTGTGCAAATAGTAAGTTGTTGAAAATGAATAGAAAACACAGTGCTCCAAGCGTTCCCATGTACTTGTATGCAGTTTTCGTTTTCATGACTTTGGGAGTTTAAATTTGTTTCATGCTACCTTTCATTTAGTTGTGATTGTTAATCCAAATATAACGAAACGAAATGTAAAAGTCAAGAAAAAAGTTATATTATTTGTTTAATGATAGAATTGAGTTACAAAATATAAGTTTCTATCTCTTTCGTTTCGAGAGTTTTAGGGAATGATTTAAATAAACAAAAAATTAATAAAAAAAATATTCAAAAACAAATTTTATGTAAGTTAATAGTTTGAAAAACGAATAAATCGAAAGTAATTAATATATGCAGAAAACCATATATGTTCTTTTTGGATAATTTGTTAAAGATGTTTTCTATATGCTTGTGAAACTGCCAGTTGGATTTTATATAAAAAAATTTGTATTTTTACATTAAATTCAACAAAACAAGGAGGTACAAAATGAAAAAAACTTTGTTTTTTATGATATGTTTTTTATTTGCGAAGGAAATTACATTTTCGCAAACAATCTCCGCTTCGCGTTACGGTGCAAGCGTTGCGCAATGGGCAGATGGCGGCGAAGGATGGGATAACTTTCCATTACTCGGAGTTCATTATATAAGGATGCCGATAGATGTTTCGAAAGGTGCTATAATTGACAACTTCTTTTTAAAAACATACGACACTCTTATTTCAAGAGCACAACGGCATGGCTTAATGGTTTACGCCATAATAAATCCAAGAAAAAATTCCGGTCAGTTTGCTTCAACTTCTGAAGTGGCAGGTGCAATAAATTCTATTGTTGAAAGATACGACGGCGATGGTACCGGCGATTTGTCGGGATTGCTATATCCCATAAAAAACTGGGAAGTATGCAATGAAGTTATGTACGGCACTTTTGCAAATACACCTGGAACCCCCGGATATCCTTTATGGTCAAGTTTTACATTAACACAATATCTCGATTATATGGATACTGCAAAAAGTGTTATTAAAAATACCTGTGCTGATTGCAATTTGTTCAACGGCGCTCAGCTTTTACCTCCAACAGATATGTTTCCTAGTGTTTGCGACCTTACGGCAGCCATTCCCACAGGAAACGGTCCCGATATAATTGATAAAATAAGTTATCATAATTATACTCAGTATTTCCAAATAAAAAAGGCAACTGAAGATTTTGCTGACTGCGGCATTGGCGACAAACCGATATGGATAACTGAAGCGGGCATGCAAAACGAATTCATTCAGGACAGCAGTTTAACGCAGGAAGAAAATGCAAAAAGAACAGTTAAAAGTTTTGCTTATGTTTTTACAAAAGGAGTTGAAAGACTTATTTTCACAACAATGCGCGCAGGAGTTGGCGATCCCGAATCAATACAATGGGAATCATTACTTGACCCGCAAACAGGTGCAAAGAAGAAAGTCTTCTGGGCGTATAAAAAACTAATCGAAAAAACAGATTACTTCACATCAGTTGATACAATTACTCCACACAATGATTCCACGATTTTTGCAATCAAATTTATTGTTGACGGCAAACCTGTTTATGTTTTGTGGGCTGATACAAACAAAACAATTAATATTAAAGTGAGCGGTCCCCTTAATGGATTATTTATAACAAACAGCGTTCCTGATGATACTCTGGGCAATTTTACAACTCAATATAAAACTGTTTCGGGCAATCCTGTTTCTATAGACATATCGTCTGAAGCAATATTTGTTGAAGAAGATTTAATTAATGCAAACAGAAATATTGAAACCGAAAATTTTAAAGTTTATCCCAACCCGGCGAATGATAAGCTTTTCATAGATAATCTGAATGGGAATTATGAAAATTATATTGAAATTTACTCGGCTGACGGGAAATTATTATTAAAACAAAAAACCGAAAAAACAAATAATGAAATTAATATACACCACTTATCAAAGGGAATTTATTTTTTAAAACTCAATAACGAAAAATATTCCGAAGTAAAATCTTTTGTGAAGGATTAAATTAGTCGTAAGATAAAAATAAGTTTATATTTCACTAGTGTCTGATAAAAATATTTCAAAATATATTGTGTAGTCATATTTTAAATAAACCGCAATATGTGTCGCCACCTACGGGGCTTCATTTTATAATTTGTTTTTTTCTACCAACATGCCGCCTCTAACGAGGCTAAGAAAGTACCGTAAGTACGTAATCTTGGTAGAAAAAATAATTACGAAAATTATTAAAGTGCCGTAGGTACGAAACAATAAATAGAATTTATTAGAATAATAATGATTATATTTATAAAAAATAAGATTTATGAAAATGAGAAAAAACCATTTCTTATTATTATTTACATTAATATTATTTAATTTTATAAACGCTCAGCCGGGTACTCTTGACTACTCTTTCGGAACTAATGGAATTGTAAAAACATGCATTGGGGGCTGTTCATATGCTAGTACAATGGCATTACAAACAGATTGTAAAATTGTTGTTGCAGGTAGTTCAAATGATAGTTTCGCAGTGGTAAGATATAATATTGATGGTTCACTTGATACTACTTTTGGTTTAAATGGCATAGTAGAAACTAAGATTGGAAATAATAGAAATGATGCTAATTCGGTTGCAATACAAACAGATGGAAAAATTGTTGTTTCCGGTACTATATATGGTTCAAATTATAATTTTGAAACAGTAAGATATAATACCGATGGCTCTCTTGATACTGCTTTCGGTTCAAATGGTATAGTAACCACAGATGTTGGAAGTAATTACGAATGGGTTTCTGCAATTGTATTACAGACAGATGGTAAAATTCTTGTTGCTGGTACTTCAGGTACTTCGTATAATAAATTTGCAATAGTAAGATATAATACCGACGGTTCTCTTGATAATACTTTTGGTTCAAATGGAATAATAACAACAAATGTCGGAAGTTCCAATGTTGGTGCAGGAGATATAAAAGTACAACAAGATGGTAAAATTATTGTTACTGGTACCGCGGATAGTAAATTTGCAACAGTAAGATATAATACCGATGGCTCTCTTGATAATGCTTTTGGTGCTAATGGAATTGTAAAAACACTTATTGGCAGTTCTTCGGGAGCTGGACCAATAGCAATACAAACAGATGGAAAAATTATTGTTGCAGGTTCTTCATATGATTATATTGAATATTTTGCTATGGCAAGGTATAATACTGATGGGTCTCTTGATACTGCTTTCGGTACAAATGGTATAGTTGCTTCTCTTCCATATATTGGTGGAGGAGCTTCTGATATAGCATTACAAACTGATGGAAAAATTGTTGGTACTGGTACCATAAGAACTTATCTTGAACTTTTTGTTGTAAGATGTAATGTTGATGGTTCTCTTGATAACACTTTTGGTTCAGGTGGTGTATCAACTTTAACTGTTGAGAATAGCGGTTATGCTTCTTCAATAGCCGTACAATCTGATGGGAAAATTATAGTTGCTGGTTTTTCAGGTTACCCTGATAATAGTTTTGAAGTTGTAAGATATAATGGAACAAATGCAGGAATAAGTGAAATCTCCAATAATAATTGTATTTCAGTTTTTCCAAATCCTGCAAGCGATAAAATATTTGTTGATATAAAAAAAATCAACATTTCAGAAAATCTTGAAATAAGCATTTACAGCATTGACGGGAGATTGCTTCTTCAGCAAAAAGCCAAAAAACCTAATAATGAAATTGACATACACCACTTTTCAAAGGGAATTTATTTTTTGAAACTTAATAACGAAAAATATTCCGAAGTAAAATCTTTTGTGAAGTTTTAATTAGTCGCAAGACTAATTTTTTAATCTTTCAATTTTTCAGTCTTTTAATTTAATAAACATGCACACTATTTGCCGCAGATGGCATATAGTTCACACCGAACCAGCATATCATTATTATTATAAAAGCAAAAAGAAGCAACCATAAAGATGCTGAAATGTTTTTAGATTTGAATGATAAGCGGAAATGAATATAAATAAGGTAAACGAGCCATGTAATAAACGACCATGTTTCTTTCGGATCCCATGTCCAGTAATTTCCCCACGCCTCTTTTGCCCATAATGCCCCGAACAATAATCCGAAAGTTAAAAATGAAAAACCAATGTAAACTATTGTATCTGCAATTACCGTTACTTCCTGAATTTCTTTTTTCCGGTAAAAAGCAATTAATCCTCTGAGTGCCGCCAGCATTGAAAATCCGAGAAATGAATAAGCAAGTATGTAAACTATTACATGAGGAATAAACCATATGCTCTGCAAAGCAGGCATAAGTGTTTTGTCAAAATTTTCGGGGTATAATAAATTCATTAGTAAAAATAAAGCCGATAACAGCAAACAATAAAATATAATCCAATTCCATTTCCAGCGCAAAAACATTGTAAGTCCTGTTGCAGATAAAAACAACGAATACCACAATCTTGTTTCACCCAGTGTTTTGAAAGGTGGGCGCTCAATATTGAGCCAGTAACAAATAATAAAAGCAAGCAGAAGTAATATTCCCGAAATAATAAAAATTATTCCGATTTTTTTTAAGAATAAATTTTCTTTCTTTATTAATAACAATAATAAACCAGTCAGCCAGGAGGCAAAAATTATCAAAGAAGAATATTTAAATACCTGAATTAAATCCATTTTAATTTTTGTTTGTTTTCCAAAATAATAAAAGAACTCCGGCAAGCATCATTATGATTCCTGCGTAAACAACAGGCAGCCATGGGTCTCTCACAATTTTAAAAATATTTATTACCGACCACTGTCCCATATTTTTATCATAACTTTTTAAATAGAATTTCCAGTCATGAATTTTTACAGGATGATTAACACTTATGGCTGCATCGTATATTTCATTATCGTCATATATTTTTAGAATTGAAGTGATTTTTTTCCGGTGCGGGAGGTATTCATCAATTTCGAAAGTCTTAAGTTCCACCTCAAACGGCAGCTTATAAAATTTCCCCTTTTGGTCATATACGACAGAAGTTTTTTTACCTGTTTCGGCTTGCATTTCCAAAACCATCATGTCGGCAGAGCCCATTGAAGCGGCGGCAATGACAATCCATAATCCCGCATGATTCAGAAAAAATCTTATGTTTTTAATATTTAAAGGATAGCTTCTTTTTATTATTGCATATCCAAGAATTAACATCAGATAAAATGAAATAATAAGAAACGACCAGCTTTGTGTTATATGTGATAGTCCTGTGCGCGAAATAAACCCGGAAATTTCCCTTTGCTGTGGAATAAAACCCATTAATAAAATAAGAAAAGTAAAAACCGATATTGCAGAAATTGCAGCAGGAATGCTTGATAGCCACTTTATAAACGGACTTTTAAAATATAAACCCGAAAAAAATATGTAAATCAAAACACAAATCAGAAAGTAAAGATTATATGGAAATGCAGGAATTACTGGTACTGCCGGAAATGAAAAATAATTAACCGCAAAACCGCAGAGTAACAAAGTAAAAGCTGTCATAAAGCTTTCTTTATAATCCCATGGGAACTTAAGGAATTTTCTTTTTTCTGAATTATTATTTTCAGCCATGCAATTATTTTCAAGAGAACTAAAATACAATGTTTTTTTAATTCTATAGTATAATAAAGGCAATAAAATTAGCCACAGATTCACAGATTGCAAAAAGATTAATTTTAAAAAATCTGTGAATCTGTGGCATTTTTTCTATTTTTACGTTTTAATGAGACAATGATTTCAGAATATTAGGCGTATGCATTTCATAGTTATTGGCATAAATCATAAAACCGCAGGTATTGCTCTCAGGGAAAAAATCTTTTTTCCCGGCGATAAATTATCCGATGCATATAAAATGCTTAACAATTATTCCTCAGTTAAAGGAAGTATGATTCTGTCAACCTGCAACCGCACCGAAATTTATGGTTCGGTTGAAAAAATTGAAGAAGGTTTTAACGATATTGAAAAATTCATCAGTGATTTCTGTAAAATTCCGGTAGAAAAATTCTCAGCGTTCATTTATAAAAAGAACTGTCGCTTCGCAGTATCGCATCTTTTTAAAGTTGCTTCGGGGCTCGATTCGATGGTAATTGGCGAATATCAGGTGCAGGGACAAGTCAGAGATGCTTATTTTACAGCTAAAGAGAACAATTCGGCAAACGGAATGATTAACAAACTTTTTCAGACAGCTATTCAAATAGGGAAGAAAGTCCGTTCCGAAACCGAAATCGGCAGTGGCTCTGTTTCCATTGCTACACTTGCGGTTGAGCTTATAAAACAAATATTTGAACATAAGAATAATTTTAATGTTCTGATTATAGGAGCAGGTAAAATATCATCATTAACGATTTCAAACCTGCAAAAGTTGAAATCCTGCAAAATAACAATTGCAAACCGTTCGGAAGAAAAAGCTCTTGAACTTGCTAAAAACTTTAACGGAAAAGTTATTGATTTTGAAAAAAGATATGAGGCAATTACTGAAAACGATATTATTATTGTTTCTACGAGTGCTGATAAATATGTGATTTGCAAAAATGAACTCATGAAAACAAATGAAGCAACAAAAAATAAAATAAAAGTTTTTATTGATTTGTCTGTTCCGCGAAATGTTGACCCCGAAATTAATACCCTCGAAAATCATCTTGTATATTCAATTGACGACATAAATAAACTTGTAACTTCAAACTTAAATAAACGAACTAACGAGATGGGCAAAGCAGAAAAAATAATTGAAGAAATTTCGGAAGATTATTACGATTGGTACTCAAAGCAATTCATAATTCCTACAATGTTTGAAATAAAAAAAGAACTTGAAACATTGAAGCAAAGAACATTATCATCATACAAAACACAACTCGATGCTTTGGATAAAAAACAAAAAGAGATAATCGGCGAAATGTTGGATTCTTATTCCGACAAACTGATTAAAGTGATAATGAAAAACATAAAAAATTCCACTACGAAAGAAGATTTAATTTCAATTACAAAAACCCTGAAAGATACTTTTACAATAGAAATCAATGACAATTAAGAAAAAATATATTGTTGCCACCCGCCCGAGTATATTGGCTTTCACACAAACCCAACTTGTTGTTGAATTATTGAAAGAAAAAAATCCCGGCTGCCAGTTTGAAATCGTAAAATTCAGCACCCATGGCGATAAAGTGGCAGACAAGCCATTAACCGAGTTCGGAGGAATTGGTATTTTTGTGAAGGAACTTGAAAATGCGATTTTACAGGGAAAAGCCGATTTTGCAGTTCACAGCTTGAAAGATGTTCCCACAATACAGCCCGGTGAATTGATGCTTGCTTCATTTGTTAAAAGAGAAAATCCGCAGGATGTATTTTTGACAAAAAATAATTTAAAAATTGAAGAAATAAAAGAAGATTGCATTATAGGAACGGGAAGTCCGAGAAGAATGGTGCAGATTGCTGCAATAAAACCAAAAGCAGTTTTTAAAGATTTACGCGGCAATATTGATACAAGATTACGAAAACTCGAAGAAGAACAATACGATTCAATCGTAGTTGCTGCTGCAGGATTGATACGTTTAGGAAAAAATATTTCCGAAAATTCTTTTATATCAACTGAAAAATGCATTCCCGCGATAGGACAGGGAGTAATTGCGCTGGAGTGTAAAAAAGATGATAAAGAAACAATTGATTTAATACGAACAATAAATCATTACGAAACCGAAATTGCAGTAAAAGCCGAAAGAGGTTTTATGCTTGCAATAGGCGGCGGATGTAAGTTTCCTCTTGCTGCGTATGCAACAGTGGAAAATAATTTTGTGAATTTAATTGTAATGCTCGGAAATCAAAAAACAAATAAAACAATTAGTTTGTCAGATAAGGCAGAAAAAGATAAGGCGGAAGAGCTCGGAAAGCGCCTTGCAGAAAAAATAAAGAAAGAAGCAGGAGAAATTGGATTAGAATTTTTAATATAAAATGTTTGTGGTTTGTAGTTTGTCGTTTGTTGTTGGATAAACTGAAAACTGTGAACTGAAAACTTAAAACTTTTTATGTCATCATTAAAAAACAGAATCATTATTTCCACCCGCCCCAAATCGGATGATGATGCAATATCGCTTTATCTGAGAGAGAAAGGTGCTTCTGTTTTGGAATTTCCGATGATAGAAACCGTTCCTGCAAAAATAAATGAAGAAATAAAAAATATTTTAAAAAAAATTAATTCTTTCAATTGGTTTCTATTTACAAGTAAAAACGGAGTAAAATATTTTCTTGAATTATTAATAAAACAAAATATAAAAAATGATTTTTTAAAAAATAAAACAGCAGTTATAGGTAAAACAACTGCTAATGAATTGATAAATAATGGAGTAAAACCGTATTTTGTTTCATCTGGAAATACTTCAAAAGATTTTTTAAGGCAACTCTCGGCAAAAATTATTAAAAAAGACAACAAAATTTTACTTCCTCTGGGAAACCTTGCGGATAATACTTTTGAAAAAGAACTATCTGAATTCACCGATGTAAAAAGGATTGATGTTTACAAAACAAGAGAACCGAAAAAAGTTTCTGCCGGAATTATTGAAACAATAAAAAAAGATAAATACGATATAATAGTATTTACAAGTCCTTCAGGATTCAGGAATTATTTAAAAGTGATGAAAGAAAACAAATGCAAGAGCAATTTTCGCATTGCCTCAATAGGAAAAACGACCGAAAAAGAAATTCTTAAAAACGGATATAAACCAATACTCGTATCATCAAAGC
>JAQUPB010000010.1:36123-37523 GCA_029004185.1 Bacteroidales bacterium
TGAGAATATTTTTAACCGCAGAGGCGCTGAGACGCCAGGAAAAAATTGAAATAGACTTTGCGTCTTTGCGCCTTAGCGGTAAATATTTATTTTTTCCTCAAAAATATCTTAATCGGAACACCGGAGAATTCAAATTTTTCACGGATTTGATTTTCCAGATATCTTTTATATGGCTCGCGGACATATTGCGGAAGATTGCAGAAAAAAGCAAATGCTGGCGAATGTGTTGGTAATTGAGTTATGTATTTTATCCGTACCTGTTTCCCTTTTACCGTTGGAGGAGAACACTTTTCAATTAACGGAAGCAAAACATTATTAAGTTTTGAAGTGGAAATATGACGTTTGCGGTTTTCGTAAACTTTAATTGCAACTTCAAGCGCTTTATTTATTCTTTGCTTTGTAAGCGCTGAAATGAAAAGTATGGGAACATCACTGAAAGGCGCGAGTTTCTTTTTTAAAAATTCTTCAACTTCACCATGAGTTTTGTAATTTTTTTCGGCAAGGTCCCATTTATTCACCAGAAGAACCACACCTTTTGAATTTGAAATCGCAAGCGACAAAATGTTCATGTCCTGTGATTCCCATCCGACAGTTGCATCAATTAAAAGTAAAATCACATCCGAGTTTTCAATTGCCCGAATGGCACGCATTACAGAATAAAATTCGAGATTTTCTGTTACTTTATTTTTCTTTCTTATGCCGGCAGTATCAACAAGAAAAAAATTGTATCCGAATTTATTGTACTTTGTAAGTATTGAATCTCTTGTGGTTCCAGGAATAGGAGTAACAATATTTCTCTCTTCGCCGATAAGTGCATTTAACAATGACGATTTTCCCACATTCGGTCTGCCTACAATGGCAATTCTCGGAATTTCTTCTTTTTCTTCCGTACTTTTTACGTCAATATTTTTAACAATTTCATCAAGCAATTCGCCGGAACCGCTGCCGTTGACCGAAGAAACAGTATATACTTCGCCAAGACCGAAACGGTAAAAAACACTTGCAAGCGAAATTTTATCGGGAGAATCAACTTTATTTGCCACGACAAATATTTTCTTTTTAGCTCTTCTCAGAATATCGGCAAGCTCTTCATCAAGCGGTGTAATTCCTTCAATAGCATCAACCATGAAAAGAATGATGTTTGCTTCTTCGATGGCAACTGATGCCTGTTTGCGTATTTGTTCCTCAAAAACATCATCCGAACCAACAACAAATCCTCCGGTGTCAATAATAGAAAATTCCTTACCGTTCCACTCCACTTTGCCGTAAATCCTGTCGCGTGTTACTCCGCTAATCTCATCAACAATGGCGGTGCGGCTTTCAGTCATGCGATTGAAAAATGTTGATTTTCCTACATTCGGTCGTCCTATTATTGCTACTATTTCTGACATCTACATTAT
>JAQUPB010000011.1 GCA_029004185.1 Bacteroidales bacterium
TACTTTAAAAAAGAAGCAATTGAATGGGCTTGGGAATTACTTACAAAGGTTTATAAATTAGATAAAGAAAGATTATATGTTACTGTTTTTGAAGGCGATGAAAAAGAGAAATTACCGAAAGATGATGAAGCATATAATTACTGGAAAAATATAATTCCCGAAAACAAAATACTACCGGGAAATAAAAAAGACAATTTCTGGGAAATGGGCGATACAGGTCCTTGCGGTCCCTGCTCCGAAATACATATTGATTTACGAGATGAAACGGAAAGAAAAAAAGTTGATGGCTCAAAGTTGGTAAATACAGGCAACCCTCTGGTAATTGAAATTTGGAATTTGGTTTTCATTCAGTATAACCGTTTGGCAGACGGAAGTTTGAAATTATTGCCAAACAAACATGTTGATACAGGCATGGGATTTGAGCGGCTTTGCATGGCTATTCAGAATAAAAAATCGAATTATGATACTGATGTTTTTCAAACTCTGATTCAGAATATTGCAAATATTTCCGGAAAAGAATATGGAAAAAACAAAAAGCAGGATATTGCAATGCGAGTTGCAGCCGACCATATAAGAGCTGTTTCTTTTGCAATTGCCGACGGACAACTTCCTTCGAACAATAAAGCAGGATATGTTATCCGAAGAATTTTACGGCGCGCAGTACGTTATGGATATTCGCATCTTGATTTGAAAGAACCTTTTTTATTTCAGTTGGTAACTCCGCTTGCAACTCAAATGGGTGAAATGTTTCCCGAACTTGTTTCTCAAAAAGACTTAATTGAAAAAGTAATAAAAGAAGAGGAAACTGCTTTTCTGCGAACGCTTTCCAACGGCATTCAGAAATTTGAAAATTATGTTTCAAACATTAAATCGAAAGAAATTAAGGGTGATTTTGCTTTTGAATTATTTGATACTTATGGATTTCCGGTTGATTTAACTCAGCTCATGGCAAAAGAAAATAATCTTAATGTTGACATGAAAGGGTTTAATAAATTCATGGAAGAACAGAAAAACCGCTCGCGCCAGTCGGCAGTTGTTGAAACAGAAGATTGGACGGAGTTGAAAAAAGAGCAGAACACAGAATTTGTAGGATATGATTTAATCGAATGTAATTCCGAAATAATTAAATACAGAAAAATAAAATCAAAAGGGAAAGAACTATTTCAAATCGTTTTGAATAAAACTCCATTTTATGCCGAGTCGGGGGGACAGGCTGGCGACAGTGGTTTATTAATTTCCGGCGAAGAAAAGATTAATGTTATAAATACAGTAAAAGAAAACGATTTGATTATTCATATTTCCGAAAAACTTCCGAAAGATTTAGCAAAAAGTTTTACAGCAAAAGTTGATGAACACAGAAGAAATTTAACCGAAAATAATCACAGTGCAACGCATTTACTTCATGCTGCCCTGAGAAAGGTTCTTGGAACACACGTTGAGCAGAAAGGTTCACTGGTTGACGATGAACGTTTGCGTTTTGACTTTTCACATTTTGCAAAACTTACGGATGAAGAAATTCAAAAAATTGAAAAATTGGTAAATGAAAAAATAAGCAAAAATATTTCAATTGAAGAATTCAGGAATATTACCATGCAGAAAGCAAAAGAAATGGGAGCAATGGCATTGTTCGGTGAAAAATATGGCGATAATGTTCGTGCAATTGCTTTTGATAAAAACTTTTCAATAGAACTTTGCGGAGGTACACATGTTAAAACAACCGGACAAATCGGAGTTTTTAAAATAAAAAGCGAATCGGCAATTGCTGCAGGAATAAGACGTATTGAGGCGGTTACATCAGAAAAAGCTGTTGAGTTAATTGCAAATATTGAGAAAGCAAGAATTACAATTATTGATAATTTGAAAGCAGAAATTAAAAAGAATATTTTAAAAATAAATGATAAGGAAACAAGAGAAACTTTACTATCAAAACTGGATAAAGAAGAGTCACTAGAAACATTAAAAGAAAATTCACTAAAGCAAATTTCGGAACAAAACAAAGAAGAAATTATAAAGTTAAAAGCTGAATTATCGGGCAAAGCAGAAAACATAAACGGAATAAATTTTATTTCAGCAAAGATTAATTTTGACAATGAATTTATTAAGGATCTGGCATTTCAGTTGAAAAATGAAATGAAAAATCTTTTTCTTGTTATTGGCTCGGAATATGATAATAAAGCAAGCATTAATGTTATGATTTCCGAAAATATTGTAAAAGAAAAGAACATCAATGCATCGGCAATAGTTCGTGAGCTTGCAAAAGAAATTGACGGCGGCGGCGGCGGACAACCATTTTTTGCAACCGCAGGCGGGAAAAATATTGAAGGTATTGAAATGGCATTGAATAAAGCGAAAATAATGGTACAAAATTTAAAATAAGCAACAACTCCCCTCCTGTTTTAGGAGGGGGGCAGGGGGTGGTTGAATGACAAGAATACAAGTAAATAACATTCCTGAACTGAAACAAACAAGAAGAAACTTACGTCATAATTTAACATCTGCTGAAGCAACGTTATGGAACCATCTAAAGAAAAGTCAGGTTGAAGGAAGAAAATTCAGAAGGCAGCACAGCGTTGGTTTATATGTTTTGGATTTTTATTGTCCTTCGGAAAAGTTAGCCGTAGAATTAGATGGAGCAAAACATTTTACACCTGAAGGCGAAGAACATGATAAAATAAGAACAGAATATTTAGAAAGATTTGGAATAAGGGTTATAAGATTTGAAAATAAAATGATTTTTAAAGATTTGAATTCGGTGATTGAGGGTATAAAGAGTAATTTTGCAAACAAAACTGAAGCAGGAGGAGGTAATTAAACAACCACCCCCTGTGAAACAAGGGAGGATGTTTAAGCAACCACCCCCTGCCCCCTCCTAAAACAGGAGGGGAGTCCAATTAATAAACGATTTTACTAAATTTTTTACTATGAAAAAAATTAGCAAACAAATGGCAAAGCAGAACATAATGGATAATTATGATGGAGTTGAAATATATAATCCTGCTGTTACAGCTGAAATTGCCGAAAGTTATAAAAGGGTATTAAAAGCAATTGGCGAAAATCCAAAAAGGGAAGGACTTTTAAAAACTCCAGAAAGAGTTGCACGGGCACTTCAGTTTCTTACGCACGGATATTCAATCAACCCCGAAGAACTTGTAAAATCAGGAATGTTCAAGGAAAAATACAGGGAAATGGTAATAGTGAAAGATATTGACATATATTCTCTTTGCGAACATCATATGCTTCCTTTCATTGGTAAAGCTCATGTTGCTTATATTCCCAACGGATATATTGTAGGGTTGAGTAAAATAGCGAGAATAGTAGACGCTTATGCAAGACGGCTACAAGTGCAGGAACGCCTGACTTCGCAGATAAAAGACTGCATTCATAATGCCCTTAAACCTCTTGGTGTTGCCGTTGTTATTGAAGCACAGCATTTGTGCATGCAGATGCGCGGAATACAAAAACAAAATTCAGTTACTACTACTTCCGACTTTACAGGTGTTTTCATGAAAAGCAATAAAACAAGAGCAGAGTTCCTTAACATAATAGGCTCAAAGCTTCATTGATTATTTATTTCAATTAAACATTATTCAAAATGATAAAAGTTTGTTGTTTAAAAATGTTTGTGGTTTGTAGTTAAAAGATAAAAAAATATTTTTTCAGGTCAACCTGATATAAAATGAAAAAATTGCTAAATACCTTTCTATAATGCGAAACGACAAACGACAAACTCTTCAAACCACGCAAACAAGTATTTATTATAATTATTTCTTATTTTTGCACATAAAATTTCAAAAACTAATTACTATGGACTTACAAAAAATCAAATTCGGTTACTCTCCTGAAAAATATCAGGATGCTGCGGTTCCCAAAACATTTGTATCGAATGTTTTCTCGTGGATGTTCTTAGCACTCGGCATTACGGCATTTGTTGCATATTATTTTGCAGCAAATGAAAGTTTTATGAAATTATTGATTTATGCCGACCCTCAAACAGGCAAGGGCGGAATGACAGGTCTGGGATGGATAGTAATGCTTGCTCCACTGGGCTTGGTTTTATTAATGTCGCTCGGTATGAACAAACTATCGGCAATGGCAATGACATTAATTTTTATTGTTTATTCCGTTCTTATGGGAATGAGCTTAAGCTTTATTTTTCTGATTTATACTTCAAGTTCAATAGCTATAACTTTTGTTGTATCATCCGCAATGTTCGGAGTAATGGCAGTTGCCGGTTATACTACAAAAGCAGACCTGACAAAATTCGGTTCCATTATGTTCATGGGATTGATAGGAATTATCATTGCAAGTGTTATAAACATGTTTATGCGAAGCAGCGGGTTTGATTACATAATAAGCTTTATAGGAGTTTTAATTTTTACGGGTTTGACTGCTTACGATGTTCAGAAATTAAAAAACATAGGTTCACAAATTGAAGCAGGTACCGACACTGCCCGCAAAATGGCAATCTTCGGAGCATTAACTCTCTATCTCGATTTTATTAATTTGTTCCTGTTCCTGCTGAGATTTTTGGGAAGAAGAAATTAAATGCCAGTCAATAGTCACTGGTAATTAGTCATTAGGAAAAAACTTTAGACTTTAAACATTAAACTTTAAACTGACTACATGAAAGCATACGTATTTCCCGGCCAAGGAGCTCAGTTCGTAGGAATGGGCAAGGACCTATATGAAAATTCTTCTCTTGCTAAAGAACTTTTCGAAAAAGCAAATGAAATTCTCGGTTTCAGAATTACCGATTTAATGTTCAGCGGAACCGATGCAGATTTAAAACAAACAAAAGTCACTCAACCTGCAATATTTTTGCATTCAACAATTCTTGCAAAAACGATAAATGATTTCAAACCCGATATGGTTGCCGGACATTCACTTGGCGAGTTTTCGGCATTGGTTGCAAATCAGGCGCTGACTTTTGAAGATGGATTAATTCTGGTTTCAAAACGTGCAACAGCAATGCAAAAAGCCTGTGAGGCACAACCCTCAACTATGGCGGCAATTCTCGGACTGGACGACAAAGTTGTTGAAGAAATTTGTACTTCAATAAATGAAATTGTTGTTCCGGCAAATTATAACAGCCCCGGACAGCTTGTTATTTCCGGCTCAATGGAAGGAATAAACATTGCATGTGAAAAATTAAAAGCTGCAGGAGCGAAACGTGCATTGCCTCTGCAGGTTGGCGGAGCATTTCATTCGCCGCTTATGGAACCGGCCCGCGCAGAACTTGAAGTTGCAATTAATTCAACAAAATTTAATACTCCTCTTTGCCCGATTTACCAGAATGTAAATGCAAAAAGAGTTACCGAACCCGAAGAGATTAAAAAGAATTTAATTTCCCAGTTAACATCTCCTGTACGCTGGACACAAATAGCTCAAAATATGATTGCCGATGGTGCTACGGAATTTATCGAAGTAGGACCGGGAACGGTTTTACAGGGATTGATTAAAAAAGTGAATAAGGATGCGGTGACGAGGAGTGCTTAGAAATTTAAGCATGTTTTTAAAACTTTCACGAAGTCACACGGAGTTACACGAAGAAAAAAATGGAATTTGAAGAAATTAAAAGAAAAATAAATTAGATAATGCAAAACTTATATATTATAGCAGGATGTAATGGTGCAGGAAAAACAACAGCTTCTTATACTGTTTTACCGGATATGCTAAAGTGTAAAGAGTTTATCAATGCAGATGAAATTGCTCGTGGGTTATCTCCTTTCCAGCCGGAAAAATCAGCTATTGAAGCCGGTAAGCTAATGATACAACGCCTTAATGATTTATTAAATAAAAAAGTGGACTTTGCTTTTGAAACAACATTATCAGGCAAAGGTTTCGTGAATACTTTGAAAAAAGCAAAAAATAATAATTATTTTATAACATTAGTATTCTTTTATTTAGATTCACCAAGCTTGGCTATAGAAAGAGTTATAGCGAGAAAAATTGCCGGAGGACACAACATTCCCGAGGACGTTATAAGACGTCGTTATATTTCCGGAATAAAAAATTTATTTAAAGTTTATATTCCTGTTTCAGATTACTGGATGATAATAAATAACTCAAAAACTCCACCGATTGTGATCGCTGAGGGTAATAAAAACTCAAAAATAATTAATAATGAAAAAATTTTTAAAAAACTAAAATCAATTTAAAATGGATAAAAAAACAAAAAATATCAGGGATAAAATATTGAAAGGTATTGAAATAGCATTTAAGAAGCTGCTTGAATCAAAAATTAAAGAGGATGGAGAACTGATTTTCTCAATTGATGGAAAAATAAAAAAAATAAAAGCAAAAAATTTTATCAAATCCTGAGTAATATAATAACTAATAAATTCATAAAAATAAACCATCCGCAGTTTTACAGGGATTGATTAAAAAAGTGAATAAGAATGCGGTGACGAGAAGTGCATAAAAAATAAATTAAATTTATCTATGTATAAAATTTTAAAAAACAACTTAGTTTTATTAATAATTATAATTATATATTCTTCGATTTTTTGTTCGATTTCCCTTGTGAATCATTACAATTTCAGAACTGCCGCCTGGGATTTGGGGATAAATAATAATGCAATTTTTGATTATGCTCATTTTCGCTGGAACAATGCAGCTATAATGTATCCCAATTCGCATTTTGAAAATGTTCTTGGTGACCATTTTTCTCTTTTACCAATACTTTTTTCTCCTTTATATTGGATTTGCGGAACATATACAATGCTTATAGTACAGATTTTGGGAATTGTTTTTGGCGGAATAGGAATATATAAATTGATTTTTGATTTGACTAAAAACAAAGTTATATCCGATATATCAGTAATATTTTTCTATTCAATTTTTGGGGTTTACTCCGCACTGAGTTTTGATTATCACGATAATGTTATGGCCGCAATGTTTGTTCCGTGGTTCTTTTACTATGTTTATAACAATAAATGGAAATACGCATCAATATTTTGCTTACTTGTGTTAATAAGTAAAGAAAATATGGCATTATGGATGTTTTTTATTTGTCTTGGAGCAATAATATTATTTCATAAAGAGAAGGAAAAACTCAAATTTCTTTCATTTTATGCGATATTTTCAGTATTGTATTTTTATTTTATTATGAAATTAATGCCGGCTATTTCTCCGGGTGAAAATAACTATAGACATTTTGATTATTCAGTTCTTGGAAAAAATATGCTTGAGGCAATTAAAACGTGTATTAATAGGCCGAAATATGTATTCAGTTTATTATTTGAAAGTCCCATAAATGATTCTTTAACTTTTGGTATTAAATCGGAATTACATTACGCTGTTTTGCTTTCGGGCGGCGTTGTTTTACTTTGGAAACCGCAGTTTTTGATTATGTTGTTACCAATTTATGGACAAAAATTATTTAATGATGACTTCGGCAAATGGAGCGTGGGAGGACATTATTCGATTGAGTTTGTACCAATATTGACAATTGCATTATTTTGGTGGATAAACGGATTAAATAATTTCAAAATAAGAACTAAAGTTATTATATCTGTATTATTCACCGTTATTTGCATGAAAATATCCTATGGGTTAATGGAAAAACAAGTAAATTGGTTTAATAAAGAACTCATTCAGTTTTATTCTAAAAATCACTGGAAAAGAGAGTTTAATGTTAAAAAAGTTTATGAGGGATTAAAAATTATACCAAAGAATGCAAAAGTAAGTGCACAAACAATGTTAAGTTCTCATCTTTCTTTCAGAGAATATATATATACATATCCTTATGTTGCAGACGCCGATTATATTGTGTTATTACTATCAGATGGTCCGTATCCCCTGAACGATGAAGAATATAAAAAAGAATTAAATAAATATAAGGAAAGTAGCGAATGGGGAATAATTAAATATGATTACCCTTTGGTGATTTTTAAAAGAGGAGAAAAATCAGATTTATCCGATAAATATAAGACTGCTTTAATAAAAGAAAAAATTTTGTTTTGCGATGCAGAAAAAGTAACAGACAACAAAGAATTTTTTATCGGAAATAATGCTGATATTCTTTTTGAAAATGGTTATACTCAATGCGGTGAAAAAGCATATAACAGTAAATATTCTGCGAAGCTCACTAAAAACAGCCCTTATGGAATGACAATAAAATTAAAAAACACTCAAATAGGTGAAAATATTGATATTAATGTTTGGCGTTTTTCAAATGATAAAAAGGGAATAATTGTTGCTTCGTCTCTTGACGGAAAAGAATTGTATATAAGCGGTGAAAAAATTATTAAAGGTGAAACCAATGGCTGGGATTTAATTAATTTGAAATTCAGAATAGAAAAGAATTTGAGCAAAAATACAGTAATGATATATTTATGGAATAATGGAAATAATACTGTTTACTTTGATAATCTTGAGATTAAAAGAAGCTTCTTGTAAATTTTTTATTGCATCAAAAACGGATATGAAAAATTAGTTATATGACCAATTTTAGATTTAAATTTTCCGGTATATTAATATTTGTTCTTTTAATTTTTGCAAATTTCTTTTTTAAGTATTTTTTCTTCACTGATTGTAGTCTTTGGTATGATGAATGTTTCACTATTTTTCATGCTCAGGGTTCGTTTAAAGACATGTTACTGATTTCTGAATGGGATTTGAACCCTCCGTTATTTCAATATATCATGCATTATTGGATTAAATTTTTTGGTATAAGCGAATATAACGTGAGATTGTTTAGTTTAATTTGTAATTCCTTATCTGCCGGATTAATTTTTCTTTTTGCAAAAAAACATTTTAATAAACAAACAGCCATTTTTGTTTCTTTATTATTTTTTTCTTCTGATGCATTTTTTTATTATTCACAGGAAGCCCGTAGTTATTCTTTCCTTTTTATGTTATGTATTATAAGTACATGGCTCTTTTTTGAGCTATGTAATAAACCTCATTGGTTAACAATGATAGCTCTTGCAATTGTTAACAGCTCAATTGTATACACACATTATATAGAAGGGCTAATAATCCTTTATCAGTTGGTTATTGTTGTATTTTTATTCCGAACCAAATTATTTGCTTTTTTTACGGGATCTCTGGTTATTAGCTTCTTATTTACTTATAGTTTGTTCTATCATGCATTTGAAGTTTTAAAGTCTGTGAGACCTAATATTGTTGATTTTCCTACGATAAATGATTTTAAAAGTGTGTTTTTTGAACTTAATAATAATTATTTTTTAGGCATAATTTTTATAATAATATTTATTATTGGAATTATACTATTTGTAATAAATTTCAGGAAAACCGAAAAGTTATTGCGCAATAAAATTTTATATTTTATTTTATGGGCAGCCGTTTCATATTTTTTAATTTTTGTTATTTCTTTCAAATCACCCATGTTTACAAAGCGTTACCTTTTATTCATATTAATCGGATTATATGTAATAATATCATATTTTATTTCATTTATTAAAATTCCATCATGGAGTAAATATTTGATTATATCGTTTATTTTTATTTTTTCTCTTACAAATATTAATTACAAAATCAGCAAGGGAATGGATTTTAAAAATGCCGTTCCATTTATTAAAAATCTTCAGACCGATAAAACCGTGACAGTTTTACAATCAATAGATATAGGATCATTGTTTGCCTATTATTATGATAAGGAAATTTTTAAAAATTATCATTTTGTTACAGAAGAATTAGGGAATAAAAATATTATTCTATGTAATGATTCTGAGGTTGTTAGAAATTTTGACTTTTCCACTTTTAATAAAATAATTTTAAGTCAAACATGGGAAAATTTTTGCGACCCAACAGGAACATTGAAAACATACATGGATAAAAAATTTAAATTAAACAAAACATTCAACAATTACGAAGGGATAAAGATTTTTGTATATAGTAATCCAAATGCAATTAATTTGAATTTAAGTATTCAGCAATTAGCTGTTTTAAAAATGAAAAAAAAGATTGCTTATTATGAAAATAAAATAAGAAGTGATGCTACTTGGCTTAAGCAAGTTAAAGAAAAAGCAGAAAAAAATAAAATCTCATTAGATTCTATGGTATATATTGATGCTCTCTATTTGATCGAACTGGAGAAAAATAAAAAATGAAAATCATTTTATTGTTCGAAATGATAAATTCAATTATTTTTCTAAAAATTTTATTTCAATATCATCAATAAAAGCAACATTTTTATTATTGTTCCATACGTAAATTCCAACGGTTGTTGCTTCGGGTTTATATTTGGGAAACTCATTTACAACTTCAACTTTAAACCATTTGTTGGGCTCGTTTACAAATTTGTTAATATCATGTCCCATCCAAAAAATTGATTTATTGTTGGAATCTAAAGAAACTACTAAACTAGTTATTTTAGTTAAATTTTCTAATTTAACCCAGCAACTTACTTTTACTTTCTTGATTGTACTTGGGCTTATTTCGCTCATTAACTTTTGAAAACCATAGGAATATTCATTTAAAGAATCCACTTTTGAACAATATTCATCTTCGTGTCCTCCGAATTTACCTACTGTTTGCATATTAATCCATTCACCGTTATTACCTATATCGGATTTAAATGTTGGATTAAATTCTTTATTTGAACAACTATAAAAACAAGTTACCAATACTGCAAAAGCTAAACACTTAATTCTTTTCATAAAATAGTTTTTAAAATATTAATAAAATAAAAATTAATTAATTTAGAATGCAAACTTATATAATTTTTTTCATTTCATCCTCTCCCTCTTCAGCAAATATGTTATCAGAACATCGCGAAAACCTTTGTTGATGTCTATTTCCACAAAATCAATTCTATACTGGTTGCATTTTAGTTTAATGAGGTTTTTGTAATCGGTTATGGATTTTATGTATGTTTCTTTTATTTCCGAGGGATATGTTTTCACCTCTTCGCCGGTTTCCATGTCAATGAATTTATACGGGCGGTTTTCAAAATTGAAATCTATTTCTCTTTTTTTATCCGTTACATGAAACAAAATCACTTCATGTTTGTTGTGTTTTAAATGCTGCAGGGCATTGAAAAGCTCGCTGCTTTTTTCCGAATTATCGAGCATATCGCTGAAAATAACAACTAGCGAACGCTTGTGAATGCTGTCGGCAATCTGATGTAATACTGATGCGGCAGAAGTTTTCTTTTGCTCTTTATTTGCAATATTATTGAGGATTTTTTCAAGTTCTGTAAATAAAATTTTCTGATGCACGGAACTTGACTTTGCCGGAGTATGTAATTCAATATCAGCGGAAAACAAACTTAATCCAAATGCATCGCGTTGTTTTTTCAGGAGATGCATCAGAACAGCAGCACAATAAACCGAAAAGGAAATTTTATTCAGATTTTCAATTGACGGTTTTTCAATTTCGGGATAATACATCGAAGAAGAATTGTCAATTACCAGTTGGCAGCGCAGATTGGTTTCTTCTTCGAACCGTTTTATGAAAAGTTTATCGCTGCGGGCAAACAATTTCCAGTCGATATATTTTGTTGATTCTCCCGGATTATAAATCCTGTGTTCGGCAAATTCGACCGAAAATCCGTGAAACGGACTTTTATGCAGGCCGGTGATAAATCCTTCCACAACCTGATGAGCAACTAATTCAAGATTCCCGAATTTCTGAACCTGCTTTAGAATGTAATTGCTTTCCAAAATGATTTTTTTTAAAATAAAATTTCACCGCAAAGACGCAGAGACACAAAGTTAACAGAGATTTTTTAACTTCACAAATTCACCATCCCGACGAACTTCGTTATCGGGACAGGCTTCACAATATGCTACAGTAGCGTATCGAGCTTAGCCTTCAGTGTTGGTTTTGAAGCAGCACCGACCTGCTTGTCAACTATATTTCCGTTTTTGATAAACAGAACCGTAGGAATATTTCTGATGCCGAATTTTGTGGAAAGTCCGGGATTTTCGTCAACGTTGACTTTTCCTATAATTGCTTTTCCTTCATATTCAACAGCAAGTTCATTTAAAATCGGACCTATCATTCTGCAGGGACCGCACCATTCAGCCCAGAAATCAATGACTACGGGCTTATCGGCTTTTGTAACTATTTCATCATAGTTTAAATCGGTTATTTCTACTGACATTTTTTACCTCCGTTTAGTTAGTTTTCAGTTCTCAGTTTTCAGTTTAGAGTTGTGCAAAGAAAATGCTAATTAAATATTTTTTCTATAACTACAAACAACAAACCACAAACAACAAACTTTTCCAAATATATAATAAATTTACAAAAAATAAAAACACACATAAAATGCAGACTCTGAATTCATGTCTCATTAATTCAACTTACAATTAACCTGCAATGTTGACGAAACATCGCTAAAGAAATCATTACTCGGTTCGATAAAATATTTTTTGGAAAATAATTCCACAGCCAGCTTATCGGTTTTATCAATTATTGCAAACTTAAGTTTTGATTTGCCCGGATATTTTTTAATAATATCATTGATTTTTAAAATTGATTTTTCGTTAATTTCTGTAAGTTCCATCTGCAATGTGATGCTTCGTATATATTTATCTTTTATTTCGGACAACAATTCAATTGAATGTATTCTTGGTTCAAAAATATCGGGTGAGTTATATCGCGGTTCGACTTTTCCTTTAATAAATAAAAACCAGTTTTTTTCGAGATATTTTTTAAACTGAACATAATCTTTTGAAAACAATGCAAACTGGTGTGAACCCGAATAATCTTCGAGCACGAATGTCCCGAAAGGGTTCCCGGTTTTTCCTGTTTTATGAAGCACCGATGTTACAATGCCGGCAACCGTAAATTCTTTATTTCTGTATGCATCGGTATTGTTTGAAAGCTCGTCCAGAGTGAGCGTGCAGAAATTATTTATTTCAATTTGAAAATTATCAAGCGGATGACCTGATATGTAAATTCCTGTTACTTCTTTTTCTTTTTTTAATTGCTCAATATTCGACCATGGTTCGCATTCGGGAACTTTCGGCTCTGCAACCATGCTTTCATCCGTTTCTCCGAAAAGTGATTGTTGCGAACTGTCTTTATTGTTCTGATAGTCAGCGCCAAAAGAAATCAATTTTTCAATAAATATTGTATCATTGGTTGATTCCTGGTGAAAATATTGTGCGCGGTGAATATTTCCAAAACTGTCAAATGCACCTGAAAGCACAAGTGCTTCAATGCATTTTTTGTTACAGGTTCTCAGACTTACACGTTCCACAAAATCGAAAATATTTTTATAATTGCCGTTTTCTTCTCTTTCCTGAATTATTGATTCAACTGCATTTCCGCCTATTCCTTTTATTCCTCCCAAACCGAAACGTATCTCACCTTTTTTGTTTACTGTAAACTTGAGTGAACTTTCATTTACGTCGGGACCTAAAACGGGAATTCCCATTTTCTTCGACTCGTCCATGTATAGCGTAATTTCATCAAGATTATTAAGATTTCTGGTAAGTATTGCCGCCATGTATTCTGCCGGATAATTTGTTTTCAGGTAAGCCGTTTGATACGCAAGAATAGCATAAGCTGCGGAGTGAGAACGATTAAATCCGTATTTGGCAAATTCCTGCATCATGTCGAAAACCTCTCCTGCCTTTTTTTCATCAACACTGTTGGCAACAGCCCTTTCAATGAATATTTTTTTCTGCTGTTCCATTATCGACATTTTCTTTTTTCCCATTGCACGGCGAAGCAAGTCGGCTTCGGCTAACGAAAAACCTGCCATTATCTGAGCCGTCTGCATTATCTGTTCCTGGTAAACCATTATCCCGTATGTCGGTTTAAGAACGTCTTCAAGCCAAGGATGAGGATATTCCGTTTTTTCTTTTCCGTTTTTTCTGCTTATATATAATGGGATAAACTGCATTGGACCCGGGCGATACAAAGAGTTCATTGCAATAAGGTCTTCGATATTTGAAGGCTTGAGATTTTTCAAATGCTCTCTCATTCCGTCCGATTCAAACTGAAAAATTCCTATTGTTTCACCTTTCTGAAACAATTCGAAAGTTTTTACATCAGTAACATCAATTTCTTCAAAATCAATTTTTGTTTTATGTCTTTCGTATATACTTTCAATGGCATCTTTAATTATTGAAAGTGTTTTTAATCCCAGAAAATCCATTTTCAGCATGCCCACCATTTCAACCAGGTGTCCTTCATATTGCGTAACCAGTAATTCCGAATCTTTCTGTTTGCATAAAGGAATATGTTCCATCAAATCATCAGGTCCTATGATAATTCCGCAGGCATGAGTTCCGGTCTGACGAACCGAACCCTCAAGCGCTTCGGCAAAAATTAAAGTTTTTTTAATAAGAGGATTTTTGCTGTTTTTCTCGTCAGCTAATTCTTTAACATCCTTGAATGCCGATTTGAGAGTTACACCGGGTCCGAGCGGAACAAGTTTTGCAAGGCGGTTAGCTTCAGGCAGGGGTAATTTCAGAATACGCGCAACATCGCGGATTGAAGATTTTGCAGCCATAGTGCCGAAAGTAACAATCTGAGCGACTTTTTCCTCGCCATATTTGTTTATTACATATTCTATAACTTTATTTCTGCCGTCATCGTCGAAATCAATGTCTATATCGGGCATTGAGATTCTTTCAGGATTGAGAAATCTTTCAAAAAGAAGATTATATTTTATGGGGTCAATGTCTGTAATGCCCGTGCAATAAGCAACTTCCGAACCTGCGGCAGAACCTCTGCCCGGTCCAACCGAAACTCCCATTTTTCTTGCTTCATTTATGAAATCCTGAACTATCAATAAATATCCCGCAAATTTCATGTTCGTTATAACCGATAATTCAAAATCCAGACGCTGTTTTATTGTTTCGGAAATTTCACCGAAACGTCTTTTAGCTCCTTCATATGATAAATGTTTAAGATAATCATCTTCGGAAGAAAACTCTGTCGGAAGAGGAAATTTAGGAAGTATCACATCGTGATATAAATTATAACTTTCAATTTTATTTGCTATTTCCGCAGTGGTTTCAACGGCTTCGGGATATTCCTTAAACAACTCCGTCATTTCCTCGGGCGATTTTAAATACTCCTGTCCTGTGTATTTCATTCTGTTCGGGTCGTCATAATCTTTGTTTGTATTCAGGCATATAAGAATATCATGGGCTTCGGCATCGCCTGCATTTATAAAATGAAGGTCATTGGTAGCAACAAATTTTATTGATAATTTTTCCGAAATGCGCTTTGTGGCTTCTCTTACGGTTTTTTGTTCGGGTAACCCGTGGTCGTGAATTTCAAGATAAAAATCATCACCGAAAATTTCCCTGTATTCTTTTACAACAATTTCTGCTTTTTCTTCGCCTTTATTTAATATCGTGTCGGCAACTTCTCCTGCCAGACAAGCTGATAAAGCAATTAATCCTTCTTTGTATTTTTTCAGAAGTTCCTTATCAACACGGGGTGTGTAATAAAACCCTTCTTTAAAACTGAGAGTGCAAAGTTTGGAAAGATTATTATATCCTTTAAGATTTTTTGCAAGCAATATAAGGTGAAACCCGCTCCTGTCTTCCTTTCCTTTTTTATCAAACCGGCTTTCTTCGGCAACATAAACTTCGCAACCGATTATGGGTTTTATTTTGGCGTTTTTACATGCATCAATGAAATCAAGAACTCCGTACATATTGCCGTGGTCGGTAATGGCAAGGGCGTTCATTCCGTACTCTTTGGTTTTTGCTACAAGCTTTTTTATGTCGGCAGCTCCATCAAGTATCGAAAATTGTGTGTGGACATGTAAATGTGTGAATTCAGACATTTGCAAAATCAGAAATTAAAATAATTTTTTTAAGTTTTAAGCTACGAGAATGTGCAGAATATTACATCTAAGAACATCTTTGAACTGAAAACAGAAAACTTTTTATTACTACAAAAATATTCAATTTCCTGTAAAGTTTAGTTATAATCGGAAAAAGTTTTGAACAAAAATTTGTAAATTTCATGAAAGACCTGACAGAGTTTTTAAACCTGTCAGAGTCTTGCTAAATAAATAAATTACTCAAAAAGTTTTTATTTCCCGAAAAGATTTAAGATATTTGCACCCCTTAAAATAAGGGATTGTATAACTAAAGAAAAAATTAACAAACTATGCCTACACGAATAAGACTACAGAGAAGGGGAAAAAAAGGACAACCTTTCTATCACATTGTTGTTGCAGATAGTCGCAGCCCACGGGATGGGAAGTGTATAGAGAAAATAGGAGTTTACAACTCACTAACTTCTCCTGCTGTAATTGACCTGAATTTTGAAAAAGCTATAAGCTGGATTCAAAAAGGAGTGCAACCATCTGACACTTGCAGAATACTTCTGTCGGAAAAAGGAGTGATGTTTAAAGCACATTTGCTGAAAGGTGTGAAAAAAGGAGCCATAACCGAAGAACAAGCGGAAAACAGATTTCAACAATGGCTGAAAGAGAAAGAAGAAAAAGCCGAATCGGAAGTCAAACAGAATATCACCAAAGTTCATTCGGAAGTTAAAAAACGTTTGGAGGCCGAAGTAAAGGCTAATGAAGTCAAAGCACAAAAAGTTGCATTGAAAAGATCGAAACTTGCAAAGGAACTTGAACAAGCCGAACTTTCAGTTGAAACTCCTGCCGAAGTTGCGGTTCCGGCTGCAACAGAAACTGCTGTTGAAGAACCAAAAGCTGAAGCACAGGAAGAAAAACCTGCCGATATGCCAGTTGTAGAAGAACCAAAAGCCGAAACACCTGCTCCAGAGGCTGCTGCCGGCACCGAAAAAGAAGCACCACCAACAGAAGCATAATTCTCTAAAATGCAGATAAAAGATTGCTATCTTCTTGGTTGTGTATCAAAAACCATAGGAAACAAAGGAGAAGTAGTGTTTTTTATTGATGCTGATAATCCTGCGAAATACAAAACACTTAAATCGGTTTTTATTGAAATAGGCGGACAGCTCGTACCCTTTTTTATTAAGAAAATTAAAATAAATAAGAATACAGCTATTGTGTCTATTGACGGGCTCGACTCTGTTGAGAAATCCATTATGCTTGTGAGCACAAAAATATATTTGCCGCTTGAGTTATTGCCGAAACTTAAAGGCAACAATTTTTATTTTCATGAGGTAACGGGATTTACTGTGATTGATAATTATAAAGGAAATATCGGAATAATAGAAAGTATAATTGAAAATTCAGGCAATCCTCTTATTCAGATTAAGTCAGGTGAAAAGGAAATTTTAATTCCCTTAAAAAAGAAGTTCATAAAAAAAGTTGACAGGGAAAATAGAATTATTGAAATTGAAGCACCCGAAGGACTTATTGATGTATATTTAGGATAGTGATATCTGAAATTTCAGTAAACAAATATCTTCACAACATTATCTTTTCCGTTACTTACTTTCAAAAAATACATCTCGCCTTTATTAAGATTTATAAGTTTTACATTCAGTTTTGTGAATTCATTTTTTTCTGTAGCATATATTTGGGAATAATAAACTGAATTAAAAACATTGGTTATTTCCACAAAAACTATCAGATTGCCTGTATTTTTGACTTTCACTTCAAGTTCATCTCCATTGTGTTCGGGAGGACTAACAATCAATTCGGAAGAAAAATTATTTGATCTTGCGGCAATGGCATCGCTTGTTTTAAAAGAACCATTTTCGGAACTTTGTTTAAGACGGTAATAAACAACTGAATTTTTCGGAGGATTGTCATCGGCAAGAGAAAATTTCTCACTTCGGTTTTTTGTGCATTTTTTGTTAACTGAATTAAAAGCATTAAAAGACCTGCCATTTATGGAACGTTCAACCAAAATGTTATCACCGTTTTCAGCCGGAGCTGTTGCCCAATAAAGTGAAATTTTTCCTTCTTCATAAATTCCTTCAAATGACAATAATGGAAGAGGAACAGGAATTTCCTTATAGTTACCCATCGTAATCCTTGATAATTCACTTAATTCGGAAGTTCTGAAATAGTTATTTCCGAGATTTCTGGATTTTGTTTCCATAAACGACCAATCTGTTCCTTCATTTGTGGAATAAAAGAAACTTAGCTTGTCTTTGGCCTGATTATTTAACTCTGATTCGAAAAAATAAAAACCCAGAATAGCATTTAATTCCTTATTATTTGATGGTATTATTTTATAGTATCTTTTTATGCCTGTAAAATTTGTACCCGTTTGAGCTTCATGTCCCCTTATGATTATCGTTTTACCAAGGTCAGCATGGGAAGTAATCGCTATTCCCAGATTGCCTGCATTTACAGAATCGGGTTTATCTAAATTTCTTATTGTGGAAACAGTTCCCTTGCCATAAATTTTATTGCTGTTGGTTTCTCCGGTTATTGAACAACTCGGACACAATGTTATATGATGTTCATTTAAATTGAGATTACCTGCATTAAAAATCAAATTTCCGTTAATTGTTATGTCTGAGTTTAAAAACAAAAGCAAAACCCTGTGATTTAAAGTAAGATTCCTCAGGCTTGTATTATCATAAGGAAGTTCTTTTCCTGTACTAATGCTATTTGTTGTATTATAAACCAAATCAACAACTCCTTCAAAATTAACAACGCCTTTGGTTGATGAAGCTGTTATTGTTCCTCCGGTGCAGGTTATTTCAACGCCATTGGCAAAAGTAATTGCAGAATTAAAAACATCAAATTCTCCGTTTAATATGGTTAATTTATGAACAACACGAATGTTGTTATTTAATTTAATTCCGGCAACATTGTTAATCGTTAGATCATAAAATGTTAAAGTTGAACCATCATTCACTGTTATGGTCTGCAAATATGGTCCGTTAAGGATAACGTTGCTTTTGTTGCAGAAAATATTTGAAGCCCTGTTTAAATTTATGTTTCCGCTTATGTTTATGGTGTTGCTGCTTAAATCCAAAACAGCACCACTGTTGTTTATTGTTAGCAAACCACAATTCCCGGTTGTATTAAGAGTAACCTTAACATTTTTATTTATTGTAGTTGAAATTCCAGCGGCAGGAACGCCTTTCGACCATTTTGCAGATGCATCCCAATTGCCGTTATCATCAAAATTCCAGTTTGTCTGAGAATGTAATCTGCATTCTGAAAGTAGTATAAAAAGAATAAGCAGGTAAAAATACTTAAGCATTATTATTTTTATTAATATTTAAAACGAGTAAAAATGAAATTTACGTAAAAAAACAAAAAATATTATATAAACAAAAATAAATCATTCTATTAGAAATAAAAATTTTTCAATAATATGTACTTGATTAATTAATAAATGATTAAATTTATGGCTTCATATATATTTATCTTTTAAATATTTTCAATTTTAAATTTTTTAAAAATGAAAAATTTCAGATTTCTTACAAAAATTTTATTAGCATTTATGCTAATGCTTTCTGTTTACGGCTTTTCGCAGGATAAACAAATTCCGGATTATTCATTAAAAGACAGAAAAGATGTTCCGGTGGAATTTACATGGAAACTTGAGGATTTATACTTAACCCTTGATGCATGGAAAGCTGATAAGGACGAAGCAAAAAAATTAATGGAAAAAGTTGATGAATATTCGAAAGACTGGACATCTTCTCCTCAAAAAATGTTTGCTTTGCTTGATCTGACAGATATTATAAATTTAAAGGCAGAAAAATTGTATGCGTATATGCTGCAATTAAATGATGCCGACATGGAAAATGCTGTATACCAGGACCTGAAAGGCGAATTGCAGGCAATGTACGTTCAGTTCAATTCAAAACTTGCTTTTTTAAACGCAGATATAATTAAACTGGGAAAAGAAAAATTTGATTCATATCTTAAAACCGAGCCCAAACTTAAACCTTATGACTTCTGGATGTACGATATTTTACGCAGTAAAGACCATGTTTTACCGCAGGAACAACAAAACATAGTATCGCTTACAAGTTTGTTTTCACAGGGACCGGGGAGTGCCGCAAGTATGATGAATGACGTTGAAATTCCGTTTCCTGAAGTTACCATGAGCGACGGACAAAAAGTAACTCTCAATTTAACAGGTTATCTGAAATGGAGAAAATCAAAAGTTCCCGATGATAGGCGTCTTGCCTGGAACACATTCTGGGGTAATGAAAAAAAGTTCGAGAAAACAATAGCAATTCTTCTTAACACGTCAACACAAAAACATTTTTTCAACACACAGGTTTATAAATTTCCCGATTGCCTTTCAGCAAGATTGTTTGATGATAATATTGATACAAGCGTTTATTACCAACTTCTTCGTTCGGTTCACGAAAACCTCGCACCTCTGCATCGTTATCTTGAATTAAAGAAAAAAATGCTGGGACTTGATAAATTTATGTATCAGGATATTTATGTGTCGACAGTGAAAAATGTTGAAAAAAAATATACTTATGAAGAAGCACAAAAAATGATTATCGAAGCCATGAAACCATTAGGTACCGAATACACTGATGTTTTGAAAACTGCAGTCGCAAATCGCTGGATAGATGTTTATACCAATAAAGGAAAACAAAGCGGAGCTTATTCAAGAGGTGTGTACGGAGTTCATCCTTACATAAAGTTGAACTATGATGGCGAATATTACGATGTTGGTACTTTTGCACATGAACTTGGCCATACGGTACATTCATATTATTCAAATAAAACCCAGCATTTCGAAAAATCAAATTATCCGGTATTTCTTGCCGAAATTGCATCGACTTTTAATGAGGAAATGCTGTTGGATTATGTGCTGAAAAATGAAAAAGATGATTTGTTCAAGCTGTTTATTCTTAATAGTTATATTGAAGATGCAAGAAACTCTCTTTACCGCCAGACAATGTATGCGGAATTTGAACTTGCAATCCACAAAAGAGTTGAAGAAGGCAAAACCCTTACTTCCGACTGGATGAACAATAAATACCTTGAACTTGCAAATGAGTATTATGGAAAAAGCAAGGGAATAATTGAAATACCTGATCTCGTCAGCACTGAATGGACAAGAGTTCCGCATTTATATTATAATTTTTATGTATATCAGTATAGTACAGGGCTGATTTCTTCCATGGCTTTATGCGATATGGTTCTTAAAGGCGGAGAAAATGAAAAAAACAAATATCTTGATTTGCTCAGAGCAGGTGGAAGCGATTACGCAATTCCATTATTGAAAAATGCCGGAGTGGACATGACAAAAAAAGATGCTTTTAATGCGGCTTTTAAAAGATTTGACTATCTGGTGGGGGAAATGGAAAAGATTTACGAGAAACTGAAAGCTGAAAATAAATTGTAAAATTTTAAGCGACTAAGCTGTACTAAAATAAGTTTGTAGTTTAAAAAGTTTGTTGTTTGTTGTTAAAAAACATTCTTAGCACTTAACCTCTATGCTCTATGCCCTTAGCTCTAAGCAAATTTCAGACACTTAATTACCATCATTAAAATGTCCGAAAAATATTTCAGGTTCAAACAATTCATAATAAACCAGGAGAATGTTGCAATGAAAGTGGGCACTGATGCCGTAATTCTGGGAGCATGGGTAAATCCACAAAATGCAAAAAAAATACTTGATGTTGGCTCAGGAACCGGTATTATTGCATTAATGCTTGCACAAAAATCCAATGCAGTTATTGATGCTGTTGAAATTGATAAAGACTCTTACCTTCAGGCAAAAGAAAATTTTGAAAATTCAAAATGGAGAAAAAGAATTAATGTTTACAACGAATCATTTCAGGAATATTCAAAGAAAATTTCTTTTAAATACGATATTATTGTTTCAAACCCTCCGTATTTTATAAATTCCTATAAATCAGTCTCTGAGGAAAAAAATAAAGCAAAACATAATGTAAATCTATCGTTCGATGAATTAATAAAATACAGTTCAAACATTCTTAAGCCTTCGGGAATGCTTTATTTAATAATTCCTTCTGATAGTTTGCAGAAAGTTGTTTTGATGGCAGAAGAAGAAAAATTATATTGCAATGAGGTTCTAAATGTCTTTCCCAAACCCCGAAGTAAAGCCAAAAGAGCTGTTTTAAAACTCGAATTTGTTAAAAAGAAGTTAATAGAAGAAAAATTAACAGTAGAAAACAATGAAAGACATGATTATACTGATGAATACAAAAACCTTACAAAAGTTTTTTATTTATTTTTATGAAAAAAATTTAGTTTAATATATACTAATTGTTTATATTTGTAGCTGTTATTTAAAAATTTAAATATGAAAAAGGTATTTTTACTTATAACAGTTTGTATATTATTAGAGTTTACAAACGTATTTTCGCAAAATCTTGGCAGGGTAAGGTTCAAAAATTTTATTAACCAGGATTGGTACATTAATGTCAATTATGGCTCATTGCTTTTTTGCGGTGACATCAAGCAATACGACTTTTATCCTGTGGAACAGGAAAGGAAATGGGGATACGGAGTGATTTTTGGCAAAAGTTTTAACCAGACTTTTTCTTTACAGGGACAGATTATCTCGGGCGAACTTTCCGGAATTAATAGAAACAAAAACCAGCAATTTGATGCAGAAATTCTTGAATATAGCCTGAATGCTGTAATTGACTTTACCGATATGTTTTGCTTTTTGTTGTTTAATAAAATTGATAATAGTCCTAAAAAAGTTAAACTATACTCATATGTTGGATTAGGATACCTTGATTTTAGATCAATACAGAAAACTTATCAGGAAGAAAAATTTGTTGCAGCACAAGGATATTCGGCAGACGGAACCGTTAAAGAAGAAATGACAACTGAACTTGTAGTTCCTGTGGGAATAGGTTTGAACTTTAGATTATCCAGAGCATTGAGCTTTAATCTGGAAGCTTCTTTAAGAAGTGTATATTCCGACAAACTTGATGTAAGCATTGTTCCTAACTCATCAAAAGATAAATACGAATATATTTCATTAGGGTTGAAATATAAATTCAATCTGGCAAAAGGATATAAAGCCCAGTTATAACAGGCACTTTTTAATTAGAGGAAAAGCAAATCCACGTTTGGGTTTGCTTTTTTTTTTAATTTAATTACATTTGCAAAAAACATACGAACAATCGAACAATCGAACATTTGAATAGTAGAATAAAAAGTACTAAAAAAACAACTTATGGATTTTGATATAATAATTATTGGCAGCGGACCTGGAGGTTATGTTGCCGCAATAAGAGCCTCAAAACTCGGACTAAAAGTCGTTGTTGTTGAGAAAGCTGAAGTGGGCGGTATTTGTCTGAATTGGGGCTGTATTCCCACAAAGGCATTGCTTAAAAGTACACAGGTTTATGAATATGCAAAACATTCTTCCGATTACGGAGTAATGATAAACGGCGAAATAAAACCTGATTTTAATGCTGTAATTTCGCGAAGCAGAACTGTTGCCGATACCATGAGCAAAGGAGTTCAGTTTTTATTTAAAAAAAATAATATTGAAATAATTAAAGGGTCCGGGAAAATAAAAGCACCTAAAACAGTTGAAGTAACTGATGAATCAGGAAGTATAAAAGAAATATCAGCAGAAAGAATAATATTGGCAACCGGCGCAAGGTCAAGAGAATTGCCTAATTTAAAACAGGACGGAAAAAAAATTATAGGTTACCGCGAAGCGCTTACAATGCAGAAACAACCTAAATCAATGCTCGTTGTAGGTTCGGGTGCAATAGGAAGCGAACTTGCATATTTTTATAATTCAATGGGAACACAGGTAACTCTTATAGAGCTTTTACCTAATGTTTTACCAATTGAAGACGAAGATGTATCAAAACAAATTGAACGTTCTTTTAAAAAAGCGGGAATGAAAGTAATGCTCGAATCACTGGTAGAACAGGTAAATATTGAAGGTGATATTTGTAAAGTAGTTGTTAAAACAAAAAAGGGAATTGAAAATATTGAAGCAGAAGTGGTATTCTCGGCCGTTGGAATAGCTGCAAATATTGAAGGAATAGGGCTGGAAGAAGTTGGCGTAAAAACCGAAAAAGGAAAAGTTGTTGTTGATGATTTTTATAAAACAAATGTTGAGAGTATTTATGCAATAGGAGATATTGTTCACGGTCCGGCTTTAGCTCACGTTGCTTCAGCGGAAGGAATAATATGTGTTGAAAAAATTGCAGGATTAAACCCTGAACCTCTCGATTACAGTAATATTCCCGGATGCACTTATACAACCCCTGAAGTTGCTTCAGTGGGAATTACCGAAAAACAAGCGAAAGAAAAAGGTTATGAAATAAAGGTTGGAAAATTTCCCTTTACGGCTTCAGGAAAAGCTACATCAGCAGGAAACAGGGACGGCTTTATAAAAGTGATATTCGATGCAAAAACCGATAAATGGCTTGGGGCTCATTTTGTAGGAGCAAACGTAACAGAAATGATTGCCGAAGCTGTTGTTGCCCGTCGCAAAGGACTAACCGCCCACGATATAACCCGTTCGGTTCATCCTCACCCTACAATGTCGGAAGCAGTCATGGAAGCAGTTGCCGCCGCATACGGGGAAGTGATTCATATTTAAAAATTCGATAATTTGAAAATGTGGCAATGAAAAAAATAATAATAAAACTTTGCATCTTTGCGTCTCAGCGGTAAAAAACAATCTTACACGGTTTATTTTATACTTCACAAATTCACAAATTCACAACTTCACAAATTACCCAAATTTCCCTATATTTGCTATAAATTTTTATATAGTATAAATTAAGTTTTAATTTCTAAATACAGGTGTGCGGAATTACAGGAATAGTGGCTTTAACCGATAAAGGTAAATCGCTTTTTAATAAAATTGATTTATCGGTAAAAGAATTATCGAAAAGAGGACCAGATGGCAATGGAACTTTTAAGCATAACAGAGTTGCATTAGGTCATGCCAGGCTGGCTGTAATTGATACTACAGATGCTGCAGCACAACCGTTTACAGATAATTCGGGAAGATATACCATAGCTCTTAACGGAGAATTTTTTAATTATAAAGAACACAGAAAACAATTATCAGATAAAGGATTCAAATTTCGCTCACAAAGCGATACCGAGGTTTTGCTGCAACTATATATTAATGAAGGAGTTTCTTGCCTTGAAAAAATAAACGGTTTTTTTGCTTTCGCAATCTATGATAATGTTGAGGAATCGTTATTCATTGCGAGAGACCGTATAGGAATAAAACCATTGCTCATTTACCGCGATGAAGATAAATTTTTATTTGCATCGGAAATGAAAGCATTGCTTTCATATGGTATTCCTAAAGATATTGACGATGCCTCGCTGTATACATATTTACAGCTTAATTATATTCCCAATCCGTATTCGATTTTTAAAAATGTAAGAAAACTTGATGCAGGTTCGTTTTTGATGATACAAAATCTTAAAAATCAAGGAAATGCAAAAATCGAACAAAAAACTTATTATAGAATACCAGAGCCATCAGAAAAAATTAACATTTCATATACCAAAGCACAAAATAAACTTGAAGAATTAATGAATAATTCTGTTGAATTAAGATTGATTTCGGATGTTCCGCTCGGTGTGTTTTTAAGCGGAGGTATCGATTCTTCAATTATTACAGCAATTGCTTCGCGGTATAAAAAAAACATAAATACTTTTTCCATTGGCTATAAAGACGAGCCATATTTTGACGAAACTTACTATGCAAAACTTGTTTCCGACAAATTTAAAACCAACCATACGGTATTTTCACTTACGAATGATGATTTGTTTTCTCATCTTCACAGAGCCCTTGATTATATTGATGAACCGTTTGCTGATTCTTCGGCATTGGCGGTGAATATTCTTGGTCATCAAGTCAGAAAGCACGTTACTGTTGCTCTTTCAGGTGATGGCGGAGATGAAATGTTTGCGGGATACAACAAGCATCGGGCAGAATATTTTATACAAAAAAATAAAAATGCTTCAAAAACCATAGGACTTTTAAAACCGCTGTTAAATGCATTGCCCCAATCAAGAAATTCAGTGATTACCAATAAAATAAGGCAATTTAACCGGTTTGCCAACGGTATTGCCTTGAATGCCAAAGAAAGATACTGGCTATGGTGTGGCTTTTCTTCGGAAAATAAAACAAAAGCATTAATAAACAATGAGTTGCATTTAGAAGAATATTTTAAAAGAAAGTGCGAAATTTTAAAACATATTGATAAAAATAACGTACAACTATACTCTATTTTATATACTGATATGAATTTGGTATTAAAAGGAGATATGTTAACAAAAACAGATATGATGTCGATGGCAAATAGTCTTGAAGTCAGAGTTCCTTTTTTGGATTACAATGTGGTGAATTATGCATTCTCATTGCCGGAAGAATTTAAAATTGATAAAAAACATCAGAAGAAGATTTTGAAAGATACATACAGAAAATATTTGCCGGATGAAATTTATTCAAGAAAAAAGCATGGATTTGAAGTGCCTTTGCTCAAATGGTTAAGAACCGACCTTAAATCAATGCTCGAAGGTGATTTATTAAACGACAGTTTTGTAAAAGAACAGGGAATTTTTAATGTATCGGCAATTAACAACATGAAAAATAAATTATTTTCTTCAAATCCCGGAGATGTACACGCGCAAATATGGGGATTGGTTGTATTTCAATACTGGTGGAAAAAATATATGAACTGAATTTTAAAAAACAATTAACGATTAACTGTTAACAATTAACTTTTAAAGGAATGCCAAGAGTATTAAGAATATTGAATCGTTTTAATTTGGGTGGTCCTACTTATAATGCAGCGTACCTGACAAAATATTTAGAACCCGAATTTGAAACATTACTTATTGGCGGTAATAATGATGAAACGGAAGAGAATTCAGAATACATCGTCAGAAGCCTCGGAATAATTCCTTTTACTATTCCTGAAATGAAAAGGAGCATAAATCCCTATTATGATATAATTGCATATAAAAAAATTAAAGATATAATAAAAAGATTCAGACCTCACATTGTTCATACGCATGCTTCAAAAGCCGGAGCATTGGGGCGCAGGGCGGCTTCATATATGAAAGTACCTGTTGTTGTTCATACTTTTCACGGACATATTTTTGATGCATATTTTGGTAGTATTAAATCTTCATTTTACGTTAATATAGAAAGACAACTTGCAAAAAAAAGCACCAGAATCATTGCTTTAAGTGAAATGCAGAAAGAAGAACTTGTGAAAAAGTATAAAATCTGTAAACCTGAAAAAATTGAAATAATCCCTCTTGGTTTTGACCTTGACAAGTTTCAGGAAAATACAAACTTTAAAAGGGAATCATTCAGAAAAGAATATAATTTGGCTTATGATGAAATTGCAATAGGTATAATCGGCAGAATTGTTCCTGTGAAAAATCATATAATGTTTATTGAAGCATTGAAATATGTGCTGAACCGCACAGATAAAAAAATAAGGGTTTTTATAATTGGCGATGGTACCGAGAAAGCAAATATAGAATTGAAAGCAAAAGAACTTGGAATAAGTTACCTGGAAGGAAATTACAAAAATGAAAAAGCAATAATCACTTTTACTTCCTGGATAAAAAATATTGACTATGCCATTTCAGGAATGGACATTATTACTTTAACATCATTGAACGAAGGAACTCCTGTAAGTTTAATAGAAGCTCAGGCAGCAAATAAACCCATTGTTACTACTGATGTCGGAGGAATTAAAGATGCAGTAATTCCTAACCAGACGGCACTTGTATCACCCAACGGAGATGCAGAAAAATTCGGAGAAAATTTGTTAAAATTGATAGATGATGATAATCTTAGAGCTAAGTTCGGAAAATCAGGAACAGATTTTGTCAGAGAAAAATATCACTACACAAGTTTGGTGAGTAATATGAAAAATCTATATTTATCGTTATTAAAGGAAATTGACGATAAAACAAATTAATAAAAAGATGAAGAAATTTTTATTTTATTTATTTATACTAAGTTTTTGCCTAACTTCCTGCAGGATATTTAATCCGAGTAAAATGTTGAGGACAGGAATTGATTACCAATATACACCTCTGCCGACAGATACAAACCAGATTTATAAAATTTCTCCCAACGATATTATTTCTTTTGTTATGTATACCAACGACGGAGAAAGATTAATTGACCCGGTAAGCGGTGTAGTGGGGGGTAATCAATATTACGGCGGAAATAATAGTTATGGAGGAAATAACTCCGGTTATTACGGAGGAGGGCTCATGTTACCTGTAGAATATGATGGTACGGTGAAGTTTCCTGTTTTGGGAAGAATACAGGTTGCCGGACTAACAGTAAGGGAAACCGAAAAAATGCTTGAAGAAAAATTTACCGTTTATTTCAATAGACCTTTTGTACAAATACACATTAGCAACAACAGGGTTATTCTTATCCGCGGCGGTACAAACTCTTCGGTTATGCCATTATTAAATTCAAAAACAACCTTATTTGAGCTGATTGCACAGGCAGGAGGAATAGGCGAAGGAAAATCGCACAAAATTAAAATTATAAGAAGGACAAAAACAGAAAATCAGGTTTTTCAGATTGATTTGTCAAGAGTTCAAAATATTAACCAGGGTAATATAGTCCTTCAGGCAAATGATATTATTTACATAGAACCGAGAGATAATGCTCCTCAGCAGTTTATAAGCACTATTACTCCTTATTTGAGTTTGATATCAACAATATTATTAATCTATACCCTTGTAAAAAAATAATTTTTAAGTTAGCATAAGTAATGTTAAAAAAGAAAATATCAAATATAAACGATGAATTTGACCCGAAACTATTCATATTTATATTCAGGAAAAGCATTTTATGGATAATTTCTTTTTTCGTTATAGCGGGAATAGTGGCATTTTTATATTTAAGATATACCCATCCTATTTATGAAGCCGTTTCTGTTATTCAGCAAAATTCAACAAATACCGCAAACATTCTTAATACCGAAGATGTTCAGCAAAGCAGTATTGAAAAAGATCTTGAGTTATTAAGATCCCCTGTTTTTTTAAATAGAGTTTTTTCTAAACTTCCGTTAAATATAAGTTATTATCTGAAAGGAACTATACTGGACTTTGAAGCATATACAAGTGCTCCATTTAAAATAGAAGTTAAAGTTAAAGATCCTTCAGTCTTTGACAAGCAAATATTTTTGAATTTTGTTGATAACAGGCGGTTTAAAATTGATTATGAAATTAATGGTAAAATATACAATCAGCAAGGACTGGTAAACGTGTGGGTGATATTTCCTCAGATTGATTTAAAGATCAGCATTATTAATTATTCTGCTATTATTCAGCAAAGAAGTAAAAATTTGAGCGATGATTATTATTTTATTGTTAATGACCCGCAAAGAATAGTATCAATAAATTCATCACGATTAAGGATAAACATACTTAACGGTGCAGCTAAAACAGTTCAGATCAGTTTTCAGGACAGAAATTCAAACAAGGCTGCAGATATTGTAAATACTATTGCGCAGGAATTTAAAATTTATGATATTGAAAAAAAGGCAGAAAGTGCAAAAAATATTCTTGAGTTTCTTGACAATCAACTTACAGAAGTTTATACCAAGTTAATTGAAACGGAAACACAAATGCGGGCATATAGAAAAGGAAGTATTATTGAAGGATTAAAAAGCAAGAATTTTTTTGCTGATAATGGAATTGATACAAATAGCATAGATTCTTTTATCGCAAACGTTAAACTTCTTGAAGCAAAAAATATTCCCGTAAAAATTGACGATATAGAAAACAGAATAGTAAATATATATTATCAAAATGGTGTACTGAACGAAATTGAAAATAGTATAGTTAAAAACAAAGATGTTGACATATATAAGTTGATTGCAATACTCGCAGGAAGTGATTTACAACAAAGCATGATATCAGGTATATTAAGCAGTATTCAGCAATTGCTTGTAAGAAAAGAACAAATTTTATATGATGTAACACTCAAAAGCGGACAAGTAGAATCATTGGACTTTCAGATAGAAGTTCAGAAAAAACTGCTCGGGGAAACAATAAAAGCAATAAGAAGAACCAATGATACGAAAAAGAAAGAACTCTTTGGTAAGATATATGAATATTATAAAATAATGAGCAAAGATGCGAACATTAATGACACCACCGGCGGACTCGGAATGTATCCTATAGAATATACTGTTTTGCAAAGAATGCATTCCATTAATGAAAAATATTATGACCAGTTGGTTCAGAAGAAAGCAGAATATTCAATTTCCAAAGCAGGATACACTTCAAATAATGAAATATTACAGGTTGCCATGGCACCAACAGTTCCTATTTCTCCTAATAAAAGAAATATTATAATGGCTTGTATTCTTGGAGCAATGTTTTTTTGTCTTGCTCTTATCATAATAAGATATATATTATATAATTATATATGTTTGCTATCAGATATTACCAAATATACTGATATACCTGTACTTGGAATGATTCCCAAATACAGAAAAGAAATACCTCTTACACAGTTGATTGTTGATAAAAGACCGAAATCATTAATTGCAGAATCATTAAGGGCGGTAAGAACAAACTTGCAGTTTATATCAAATGAACCGGGTTCGAAAATTATTTCCATAACTTCTACAATATCCGGTGAAGGGAAAACATTTGTTGCAGTAAATTTGGCGGGAATTATGGCTTTCTCGGCAAAAAAAGTGATTGTTATTGACTCCGATATGCGAAAACCAAAAATTCATCTTGGCTTTGGCGTTGATAACGATAAAGGACTCAGTACCGTATTAATCGGAAAAGATGTTATTGAAAATTGCATCCGTTCAAGTGCTGTTGAATACCTTGATTTTTTAACTGCAGGACCAACTCCTCCTAATCCTTCAGAATTGATTCTGAGTTCAAAAATGGACGAAACTATTAGTTATCTTAAAACAAAATATGATTACGTGATAATTGATAATCCTCCGGCAGGACTCGTAACCGATGGTATAATTAATATACAAAGAGCAGATTATCCTATTTATATTTTTAAGGCAAATTATTCAAATAAAGGGTTTATTGAAAATGTTGATAAACTGGTTAATGAAAATAAAATATCAAAACTTGCTATAATACTAAATGGAGTTGAAATTTTAACTTCTGAATACGGCTACGGAAAAGGATACAAAAACTATGGCTACGGTTACGGTTACGGTTATGGCTATGGCTACGGCTACGGTTATGGATATGGTTATGGCTATTATGATGAAGATAAAAATAAAAAAGTTAAAGTACCGTTTTTGAGGAAAATTTTAGGAATAAAAACATAAAATTCTAATGGAAATTATTAGAACCTTTATATCAGATTTAATAGTAATTAAGCCCAACGTTTTTAAAGATAAAAGAGGTTATTTCTTTGAATCGTACAATGAAGAACTTTTTATTAAAAACGGAATAAATTACAAGTTTGTTCAGGATAATGAATCAAAATCGCAAAAAAATGTTATAAGAGGTTTGCATTTTCAAAATCCACCATATGAACAAGCAAAGCTTATTCGTGTTATAAAAGGTAAAGTTATGGATGTTGTTGTGGACATAAGAAAAAAATCCCCGACCTACGGAAAATATTTTTCCATTGAATTATCTGAAGAAAACAAAACAATGCTGTTGATTCCCGCTGGTTTTGCTCATGGTTTTGTAACAATGAAAAATGAAACAATTTTTTCATACAAATGCTCCAATTTTTACAATAAAGATTCGGAAATATGCATTTTATGGAATGATGCCGACATAAATATTAAATGGAATATAAATAACCCTGTTCTTTCAGAAAAAGATAAAAAAGGTTTAAAATTGAAAGATTTTATAAGCTTATTTTAAAAGAAAAGTCATGAGTGGATTAATAGAAATAACAATATTTTTTATCAGTGCAATAGTATTTTCTTTTGTGATAAATGGTTTGTTTCTGAAATTTTCAAAAACTCTCGGAATAAGACATCAGAATGGAAATGCCATACGCTGGAGCTCTCAGGATAAACCTTCTCTTGGAGGCATCTCGTTTTATATATTATTTCTTGTTTCTATAATTTTCTGTTCGTTTTATCAAAGAGAAAATCATTCATTTAATTTGAAATTTCTTGGTTTTTTCTCAGCCTGCACGATCGCTTTTGTTATGGGTTTGGCTGATGATGCTTTTAATACCCGCCCTCTTCTTAAGTTTTTTACTCAGCTTTTTTGTTCATTGATTTTAATATTCACTGGGACATATATTGATATTTTTCAGAACAATTTATATAATTACCTGATAACAATTTTTTGGGTGGTCGGTTTGATGAATTCAATAAATATGCTCGACAATATGGATTCAATAGCAACCATTGTTTCAATATTCATTCTTGTTTCTGCGTTAGTTCTTGTATTGCTTCAGAATTTTTTAATAGATGTATATGTGTTATTGCTGATTGGAATCCTTGCATCTTTAATAGGTTTTTTGTTTTATAACTGGCATCCTTCAAAAATGTACATGGGAGATACAGGCAGCCAATTACTTGGAGTGTTTTTAGCGGGAATCGGAATTGTTTTTTACTGGAACAATAAGGATTTTAACGGAAATGAAATATTTACGAAAAAAGTTTTAAATGCAGTTATAGTATACAGCTTACCGATAATAGATACCACAATAGTTGTATTAAACAGAATTTCAAAAAAACATTCGCCTTTTATCGGTGGAAGAGACCATACAGCTCATAATCTCTATTATCTGGGACATACTGAAAAACAAATTGCTTTAATTTTTTCTTTTCTTTCAGCTGTTTCATTGATAATGATGGTGATTATTAATTCCATAACCGACTGGAGTTATCTTTATATTTCTTTGTTTGTATTATATTTAGTTTTTCTGTTTGGAACTTTATTTTATGTAACCAAGATGAAAAAAAACAATAATATTGAAAAATCATGATCTCTGCGAAGGTTTGGGTAAAGACAAAAAGATTATTGTCGGTATTATTTTTATTGATAGGGGTAATTTTTATTTATAAACTCTTTGGTTTTTCGATAGAAGGAAAAAATGAGAATAAAAAATATGAAGATTATTTTCAGGACAGCTATAAAATATTTTCTGTTGAAATTCCACAAGAATTATCTTTTGCCGGTGAAAAAATTACAACCGACAGATTCGATATAAAGGAATCACTTGACAGAGAGATACTTACCAACGTTTATTGGCAATCCAATACATTGCTAATGCTGAAACGTGCAAACAGGTGGTTTCCCCGAATAGAGCCGATTTTAAAAAGAAATAATATCCCCGATGATTTCAAATATCTCGCATTGATTGAAAGCTCATTTATTTATACTGTTTCATCTGCCGGCGCTTCCGGATTCTGGCAGTTTATGAAAAAAACAGCACAAAGTCACGGTCTTGAAATAAATGATGAGGTTGACGAAAGATATAATCTTGAAAAATCTACAGAAGCAGCGTGTAATTATCTTAAACAGGCATATGATACTTTGAAAAACTGGACTCTCGCAGCTGCATCGTACAACATGGGAGTGGGTGGATTAAAAAATCAGGTTGAACTTCAGAAAACATCAAACTTTTATGATTTATGCCTCAATCTTGAAACGTCAAGATACATATACAGAATTCTTGCAATGAAACTTATTTATGAAAATCCGAAAAAATACGGATTTCTTTTAAGAAAAAAAGATATGTATCCCGAAATTGAAGTTCGAAAACTAAAAGTTGATACGCCGGTATATAACCTAATAACCTTTGCCGCAAATCAAAATACAAATTATAAAATTCTTAAAATATTTAATCCGTGGCTTAAAAAACCTTATCTTCTGAATAAATTAAGAAAAACTTACTTTATTGAAATTCCTGAAAAAATCAATTATTCCGATCTGATAAAAAATATTCCCGAAGAAGATTTAAAATTTATTGAGGACGCAGGGGATACTTGCAAAAAAATCAATTAGCCGGTTTAAAAATTTCTTCTAATTTTTTTTCAAGTTCTTCACCTACCAAACCTTTTGCAATAATTTTTCCTTCCATATCAAGTAAATATGTCATTGGAATTGCTTTAACATCATATTGTTTGGCAACAGCTGAATTCCAAGCGTCCAGGTCGCTTACCTGAACCCAGTTTATTTTTAAAACCTTTATTGCATCTTCCCATAAGAACTTTTTACCGTCAAGCGATACTCCATATATTTCAAATCCTTTTTTATGATATTTTTTGTAAATTTTAACAAGGTTGGGGATTTCATTTACACATGGTCTGCACCACGAAGCCCAAAAATCTATTAATACAAATTTTCCCTTCAATGATGATAATGAAATCATTTTGCCCTTTGTGTCGGGAAGCTTAATGTCGGGAGCAAAAGCACCAACAGCAAGCTTGTCTTCCTTCATGAGTTCTTCGGTTTTTATGCGTTTTATTTCTGAAATTCTTTCATGATAAACTTTTACATGTCCGTTTTTAGGATAAATTCCGCATAATGTACTGTCAATTTTTATGAAATAATCATAATCTTTCTGAGGTGTCATTAATCTTGTTCTTCCAAGTTCTTCTGAAATTGCAAGCATGCAGGCAAGAGAATTCATGTTTTTGTTTATGAAGTTTTTAATAAATGCCTGATGTTCGTTAAATATCACATACCATGTGGAATCAAGCGATAACTTTATTTTGTAAAAATCTTTTTCGTTTTGTTTTGCATTAAAAATATCTCTTAATGAATCAATGCTTTTCAAACTTTTTTGCATTCTTACTTCCAGTGAATGAATAAGCTCCGAACCTTTTGAGCCAATTATTTCATATGTCTGTCTTAATTTTTTCCCATCAGCCTTTATGAAAATATTATCTGTAGTATCAATTAAAAGAGTTATGGAATTTTTTTTATCCAGTTGTAAAATATAAAATCCGATTTCTTTGGTATTTCTTTTAAATAAAAATGCACCATTGTTTATCGTAACCGAGTCAACAGTAAGAGTTGTATCCGGTGTAAGCTCAACCAACGTGATTATTTGCCCGTTTTTTACATTTGTCAGTTCACCTTTTATTGTAAAAAAAGTTTCTTCTTTTTTATTGTTATTACATCCAATAATTATTGAAAAAATAATAAACGAAAAAAATATTTTTCTCATATTTTGATTTTTTAATAATTTTCAAATTGTTGAATTTTCAAATTAATATTTTACCCGTCATATCCTTCGGAATATCAATGTTCATAAGCTTTAAAATCGTTGGTGCGATATCGCACAATTTACCATCGCTGATTTTTTTGTAATTGTCATCGAGTAAGTATATGGGAACTGGATTATTTGAATGTGCTGTATTCGGTGAACCATCAGGATTTAATGCAAAATCGGCATTTCCGTGGTCGGCTGTTAATATTACCGAATAACCTTTTGCTCTTGCAGTGGTAATAATTTCTTCTATACATTTATCAACAGCTTCAAGGGCCTGTCGTATTGCCTGATAAAAACCGGTATGGCCAACCATATCGGCATTTGCAAAATTGAGGCACACAAAATCTACTTCCGCCTTTTTCAGCTCTTTTACAATTGCATCTTTAACTTCATAAGCGCTCATTTCGGGCTTCAGATCGTAAGTAGCAACTTTGGGCGACTGGATTAAAATTCTGCTTTCTCCTTCAAATGGTTCTTCTCTTCCGCCCGAAAGGAAAAATGTAACATGAGGATATTTTTCAGTTTCGGCAATTCGTATTTGTTTCTTTCCGGCTTTTGAAATCACTTCGCCAATGGTATTTGTAACGTCTTCTTTATCGAAAATTATATTTATGTTTTTAAACGACTCATCATATCTTGTCATTGTTAAATAATGCAGCGGGATTGTGTGCATATCAAATTCGGGCATTTCTTTTTGTGTCAAAACAGTTGTTATTTCCCTCAACCTGTCGGTTCTGAAATTGAAACATATGAATACATCACCTTTTTTTATCGTTCCGATAGGACTTCCGTCATCATCAGTTACAACAATTGGTTTTATAAATTCGTCAGTTATTCCTTCATTGTATGACTCCTGAATTGCTTTTAAAATATCGGTAGTTTGTTTTCCTTTGCCATGAACCAGTAAATCGTATCCCTGCTTAACTCTTTCCCATCGTTTATCTCTGTCCATTGTATAATATCTGCCCGAAAGTGAAGTAATTTTTGCAGTAGTTTTTTTCAGATGTTCATTTAATTCTTTAACATAACCCAGACCGCTTTTAGGGTCAGTATCTCTTCCGTCGGTGCAGCAGTGAACAAAAACATTTTTCAGATTCCATTCAGTAGCAATATCACAGAGTTTCATTAAATGTGTTGAAAGAGAATGAACGCCGCCATCGGAAATCAAGCCAAGAAAATGGACGGCTTTATTATTTTCATTTGCATATTTGAAAGCGTTTATCAGCACCTTGTTTGAAGAAATCGAATTATCCCTTATTGCCAGATTAATTTTAACCAGATCCTGATAAACAACTCTTCCTGCACCGATATTAAGATGTCCGACTTCCGAATTTCCCATTTGACCTTCAGGTAAGCCAACATCTTCGCCCGAACATAAAAGTTTTGCATGCGGTTCTTTCACCAGACTTTTAATAAAAGGAATATTTGCACCGGCAATAACATCAGATTTTGTGCCATCGCCAATTCCCCATCCATCCATAATTATCAATATTACCTTTTTGTCTTTTCCCATTTCCTGAATTTTGTAAGTTGCAAAAATAAAACAAATAAGGCTTAATAGCAATATTTTGACAAAAGTCGTAAGTATCAATAAAGATGTATGAGGTATGATTTATGAAGTACGAAAAAACAAAGCGCTAAATGCCAAAAGTAGAATTTCTCATACTTCATACATCTTACTTCTGTTCATAGAGCGCATTCATCTTTCTTTAATTTAGATTATTTATTAATTATTAAGGTTACATAATACTTTGTAATTTATAAAAAACGTACATTTGTATTATAGAAAAACGTAAATCTCATTAAAAATCAATCGTGAAGGTTATTAAAAAAATATTATCGGTTTTTATTAATAAATATGTTATTGCTGTGGTTGTTTTTCTTTCATGGATAGGGATTTTCGACAAAAATAATCTGATATTTCAGTACAAATTAAAATCCGAACTTAACCAATTGCAGAAGGATAAAAAATATTATTCCGATGAAATAAGAAAAAGCAAAGAAGAAATAGAAGGACTGACAAAAAACAATAAAATTCTGGAAAAATTCGCCCGCGAAAAATATCTTATGAAAAAGGAAAATGAGGAAATATTCGTCATTGTAAAACAGAAAAAAGACAGTGTGAAATAATTTGAAAATTTGAAAATTTGAAAATTTTAAAGATTTATTTCAATGAATTTGTAATTTGTTCTTCAAAATTATCCATTCGAAGATTTTTAAACTTATCGGCAAATTTACTTTCTTATTTTATTTCTTCTCTTTTTAAAAAGCCCGTAAATATTGGTTTTCCTGCAAGCATTACAATTGAACCGACAAATTTTTGTAACCTGAAATGTCCCGAATGTCCGAGTGGTTCTGGCATGCTTACAAGAGAAAAAGGATATATTGATTTAA
>JAQUPB010000012.1 GCA_029004185.1 Bacteroidales bacterium
CTGAATTCATAGTAAGGCTTCCTGTTATTGCCATGGTTTCAGCTTGAGAAAAGCTTATAGAACCATTAACTGTAACACCACCGTTAAAAGATTTTGTACCCGAAGTACTTGAAAATGCCAATGTGCCGTCAATAGTTGCAGCTCCTGTAAGAGTCAAAGTAATTCCGCCTAAAGTAGAAGTACCCGAGCCGACAGATAATGTAGTGCTGACAGTAACAACTCCAATTGCCGAACCGTCAATACTGGAACCGGAATTCATAGTAAGGCTTCCGGTTATTGCCATAGTTTCAATAGCTGTAAAATTTACAGAACCATTAACGGTAACTGCACTGTTAAATGCTTTTGTGCCTGTGCCGCTTGAAATTGTCAATGTGCCGTCAACAGTTGTTGTTCCAGAAACGGTAATGCTAAAACCTGCTAAAGTCAATGTAGCATTACTTTTAACAGTAAGGTTGGTACAAAAAGAATTTATGTTCAACGTAACTGTATTTGAAGTTGTGCCGTCACCAATCATAACATTAGGTGCGGTCCCCGTAGGTGTCATGGCAGTTAGGTTAGTGGTACCGGTTAATTTAATTGTTCCTGGACCGTTTACTCCATTTGTTGTTGTACCGCTATTTGTGAGTGTTCCTGATACAGTGAGTGTGAAGCCGTTATTTATCACTACTTTAGAAGTTGTTGTAGTAAGGTTAAGGTTGGTTATTGAGCCGTCGCCACCAACAGTAAGAGTAATCCCTGTGCAAACCTGAATTTCATCACCTGAGCCGGGATTACAAGAAGATAAAGCGGTAGGGCAACTGGTAATTGAAAATATAGCTGCAGTTGCAGTACCAGGTATCCACGTACCTGAAGTTCTGGCATAGTAAATTGTGGCAAATAGATTATTGATTCCAATAAATGAAATAAATAGGCAAGACAATATGTAAATCAACCTAATTCTCATTTGTTACATATAATAAACTATATATTAATATCAAATATAAGTAATAAAAAGATGAAAGTCAAGTTATTTTAGATTAATTTGATAATTAATTATATTAACAAAACAAATTTACTTATAATAATTGCAAAAGTCGAATAAATACCATAGACATTTTATAACAAGAGCATAGACATTTTTAGACAACATTAAATTTATTATAATAGGGCGGAGAGTATAAAGTATAAAGCATGGGCGTGGAGTTTGGGGTAGGGATTGCCGGTTTTTTGCAGCTTATTGCCAGTGCTTTAAGTGAATTTCTGGAATTTTTAAGAAGTAAGAAGTACAAGGTAAAAACTCAAGAAATAAATTACTGATGACAAACTATTTCTAAACTTTAAACTCCACAAGCTTCTCACTTATTTCCCATAGTTTTTCGGCAATTTCGGGATTGCATGATTCTGCAGATGATTTTCTTACTTTTTTCTTAATGAAATATTCACCCGTTACAGATTCAACTTCAGTAGATGATGCCAAATAAATTGAGGTTTCTGCTCCTTTTTCGGGACTTAATAGAAAATATTTAAGAGAACTCCATGCAAATTTGTAAAATCCTTTTAGGTCCCTGTTGAAATTTGTATTTACACCTCCGGGATGAACCGAATTTACTGTTACTCCTGTGCCTTTGAGTTTTTCGGCAAGTTTTTTTGTGAATAAAATATTTGCGAGTTTTGCCTGTCCGTATGATTTCGTTGAAGTGTATTTCTTTTCAAGCATTAAATCATCAAAATCCATGTGTCCTAAAATGTGGGCAACCGAACTTACATTTATTATTCGTGATGATTTGCTTGATTTTATTACATCGAGCAATAAACCGGTGAGCAGAAAGTGTGCAAGATGACAAACTGCAAAAGTCTTTTCAAAACCATCTATTGTTTTTTCTTTTGTGCTTAAAATCATTCCTGCATTGTTTATCAAAACATCAAGACGGTTGTATTTACTTTTGAATTCAGCGGCAAGCTGCCGTACCGATGCAAGAGAAGATAAATCGCAAATCAGGTATTCCACATTCGGATTTTTACTTTCCGATTTTATTTCTTCAACGGTTTTTATTGCTTTATTTTTGTCGCGTGCAACCAAAACTATTGTCGCCTGCATTTTTGCCAGTGCCATTGCCGTAGCCCTGCCAATGCCCGATGTTGCGCCTGTTATTAAAATGATTCTATCTTTCATTTATATGATTTTGCTTTTAAATTATTGTTAGGGTTTATTATGCTTTTTTGCATTAAATAAATAAGTAGTCAGTAGTCAGTATTCAGTAGTCGGTGTTGAATTTGTCTTACATCGAACTTCCGTCTTCGGTCTCCCGTCTTTTTTTAATTAACCGAATAAAATTCTTTCACCTGACATACGTCCATAAACCCTTTGTTTTTAACTTCCTTGCTTCCTTCAAGTTGCGGGTTTTGATTAAAATCGTTTGCATCCATTTCTTTGTTAACGTTTTTCACAACTTTAACAAGCGATTCCGACAATCCGTTTGATTTTTTCAATTCTTTCAGAAGGAAATATGTCAATGCTCCGTTTGCCCTGTTGTTGAATGTCGCATCGGCAGAAGTCTGGTTTGACTGGCATCCGGAAATAAGCGCAACATTAAGCTTGCTTGCTGTTTTTGCTAAACCGTCTGCTGTAATTTTTGTCTGACCTTTAAAAGTTTGTATCCTCCAGTCCATGTCTGCAGGAGGCAGCATTGTTTTGTCGGTGAAGTTTGTTTTCGGAAAATCTTTGCTCAAATCACCGGAGTGACACGAATCGGAAATCCAGATGAATTCAACGCCTTTGGGAACAGTGGAAAATATTTTTGCAAATTCTTTATCTCTTATCATGTGTTTATCTGTCCAGTCGAAATCAACGGGACAAATAACTTCATCCTTTCCGTCAATTTCGCCTTTTTTATCTCTTGTGGCAACCTGTGCGCCGTGTCCGCTGTAATGAAATAAAACCCTGTCGCCTTTTTTTAGTCCTGTTACAAGCCATTTCAGGCGGGCCAGAATTTCTTTTGTTGTTGCACGCGTATCGGTAAGCAATCGTATTTCCTGCATTTTGAATTTGCAGTTTTTAACAAGAAAATTTGCCATGTCTGTAATGTCGTTTACGCAGCCGCTGAGCGGTGCACCGGGATATTTGTTAATCCCTATTAATAATGCTCTGTTCATGTTTATTTATGTTTTAACGGTTTAAATATATTTGTTTAATTTAATGTTTTAAATTTTATGCAACTATTATTTAACTTATCAATATTATTAAAAATTGATTTCACTAAATTGATTTTATTTGGTAATACAACTTCTGCTTTTGTTGCAAAATAGCTTGATATTTTAATATTGTTAGAATCAATTTTTTCAGCTTCAATAATTAAATCCCCATATTCATTTGAAATGTTTATCATCGAAGGCATACTGTATATTTCTACGTTTTTATTAAAATTTACCATATAAACATAAGTGTCAATTCCCAGAAAATCGGAATAGAAACTTTGTTGCCTGTTTGAAGTGTCAATGTTTTTGTAAATTATATGATTAAACCATTTTTTTAAACTCAGCAAACAAGTATCTCCGTTTTTTTTAATTAAGCTATCACAAGAATACTGTACATTTATTTCTGATTTAAAAGGAAAACCTCTTTCAACGATTTTCACTTCATTTTTATTTACTTTAACATAATTATTTAAATCGTATATTTTTTTATTATAAAGTTCATTAATAGTTTGGTCTTTATAATTGTATAAATAAACACCACGAATTAAGGTTGAATATTGTCCTTTTAAAATAATTCTGCCATTGAATGTTGTTGATTTTTTATCAATATCAACATTAACCATAACATTGTTTTTTCTCTCATTATCAAGAAGCGAACTCGTTGGCGTTATTACATACCTGAAAGTTTCTTTAATAGAATCCTTATAATAATTATAATCATCTTGCCATACTAATCTTGTTTTTACATTTTCAAAGTAGAATGGCAGTTCGGAAACATAATAACCGAATCTTGATTTTTTAGGATATATGAAGCTAATTCTTCCGGTTTTTGTTACAGGACATAATAAGAAATCGCTATCAAACATAGGTGCAACAAAATCACTTGAGATTTCTCCAAAACGTTTGTCAACCAAATATGCACTATACGGACCAAGACCTAATTTAAACAATATTGCAACATAAAGATTATATCTGCTTATATCGCGTAACGTATTGTTTGAAGTATATTCACCTAAATTTTCTTGAGCCACATCTTCTTTAAGAAAATAATTTTTATCATTATTATATGTGAAGTTGTCAACTATTGAAGAATTCAATTTTGTAAATTTTATTAATCCGGTACTATCGTTTTTTATATCGCTTGTTTCTTTATCAATAAATTCATAAATACCTAAAAACTGTTTGGTAACTACGCCATTATTTATCCCTTGTAGTATTGGAAGAAATCTTCGTTCCCTATATGATGCTGCAAGTACATATAAAGGCATATTTCTTTCAATAAATGAGTTCGGAATAGTATAATGTAATTCATCAGGTATTATAGTTATCAAAAGATATGGAAGCGACAAATAAGGGCGACTTCCTTCTTCATTTATACATCCGGATAAATTATTTCTATGCCATTTGTATATTTTTTCTTTATCGGTATCAATAATACTGTCCGGCTTCGCATTATTAAAATCAAAAATATTCGCTATCATTCCTTTTTCAACAGATATTTTTAAATCGAACTTTTCTTTTTCAAATATGCTGTTAAAAAATAATCTGAAAGAAGTCAGCTTGTCAATATTTCCCGTATAATGAAAAATAATATTAACTATATTTTCTGCGTTTCCGTTATACGGTATAAGAATATTATAATTGATTTCCAGAATATCGCCTATTTTAATATTATCTATATTGTAAATGGATTGTTCAAGATTCCCAAAATATCCATCTATTCCAACACTAATAATTTTTTTGGTTTCTTGTTTTATGTTTGCTTTTTTGGGCAAACTATTTTCATTGATAATGGTTGCATCAAAATTGCCAACCTTGAAATTTGATATAAAAAAACCAGAATTTCTGATTTCCGAATTATGGTAAATGTAGGTTTGGTCAAAAGGTTCGGGTAAAGTAATTTTGGAAAACGCCTTTAATCCTGCTGAATCTAATATTTTAACTTTTATTTTTTTACTTAAAAGTATATTGATAAAAAATTCCCTTTTTCCAACTAATTTTATGTTATAATCTTCTTGCAAAATTGTAGAGCCCTTGCTATTACTTCTAAATTGTGCTGTTGTATAACTATTAAAAATGAAGAAAGATAAACCAAAAGTACATGTTACTGATATTAATTTATTCATAAACTTGTTTTAAAAAAATCTTTTTTATTGATATAATATAAATTTTGAAAAATATCAAAGCCAAGCAGCTTCCGAAAATTGCACCGCATACAACATCACCGAAATAATGTACGCCGAGATAAATCCTGCTGTATGAAACAATGCATGCCCATATAATTATGGAAGGAGTAATCCATTTGAAATTTTGTTTTAAAAGTTTTATAGCAAAAATTGAAATTGCGAAAATATTTGAAGCATGCGATGAGATGAAGCCATATTCGCCTCCGCAATAATTTTTCACAATATGAATTCCGAAAGAATTTTCATGACAAGGGCGTAATCTTTTTACTGTGTCTTTGATAAAACAAGAGGTCTGGTCGCTGATAATTATTAAAATTAAGATGCAGAATAAAATAAGATATGTTTTTTTCTTTTCGGTTTTTATGATAATATATAAAAGGAACAAATACAAAGGAATCCAGATGAACCTGTCGCTTAGCCAATACATCACAAAATCAAAAAAAACACTGTGTAAACTGTTTAGGAATAAAGTTATTGTGGTGTCAATGCTGTTTAGTATTTCGATAATTTTAATCATTAGTCATTAAGTCATTTGTCACTAGTAAAGGAATCTCGCAGAGTACCGCTGAGTTATTCGCATAGTTTCGCAGAATAATGAATTATTTAAACTTCGGGGTTCGATGTTCGTTATTCGATGTTCGATATTTTTTCTTTTTTCTCGTGGCTCGCAGCTCATAACTCTATACTTTTTTATTATTTATTAACTATTCAATTCTCTCCACAAAACATCTTTCAGTTCCATAAGTCCCGAACCGGTGTGCGAAGAAATAAAAATAAAAGGAATTTTAGGTATATTTTTTTTGATTTTTTTTATTTCATTTTCAGGCATGAGATCCGATTTGGAAATTGCAAGTATTATTTTCTTATCGAGAAGTTCCGGATTGTATGTTTTTAGTTCATTCAATAAAATTTCATATTCTTTTTTTATGTTTTTTGAATTTATGGGAATAATAAATAGAAGAAGGGAATTTCTTTCTATATGGCGAAGGAATCGCAGTCCAAGTCCTTTGCCCTCGCTTGCTCCCTCAATTATGCCCGGAATGTCAGCCATCACAAATGACCTGTGTTCGCGGTAAGCAACAACTCCCAGATTTGGGACAAGTGTGGTGAAAGGATAATCTGCAATTTCGGGTTTTGCCGCCGACACTACAGAGAGCAAAGTTGATTTCCCGGCATTCGGAAATCCAACCAGACCGACATCAGCCAGTAATTTCAATTCGAATATTTTCCATCCTTCGGTTCCCTGTTCTCCCGGTTGTGCAAATCTCGGAGTTTGATGAGTTGATGTTTTGAAATGATGATTTCCCATGCCTCCTCTGCCGCCGGACATCATGACTTTTACTTCTCCGTCTTCGGTAATTTCAAGTTCCGTTTCTTTTGTTTCGAAGTTTTTAATTATTGTGCCAAGTGGAACTTCGATAAGGGCGTCATTGCCATCGGCACCTGTACATAAATTACTGCTTCCTTTTTCTCCGTCTTTTGCAATTATGTGTTTTGTGTATTTCAGGTGAAGAAGAGTCCATAATTGCTTATTGCCTTTGATTACGACATGCCCGCCTCTGCCGCCATTGCCACCATCGGGACCGCCTCTTGGTTTTGACTTTTCATGACGCAAATGAACAGAACCTGCTCCGCCTTTTCCTGATTTGCAGAAAATTTTTACGTAATCAATGAAATTGGATTCACCCATTTCTCAGTTTTCAGTTTGTAGTTTTCAGTTTAAAGTTATTCTAAATTCAAAGTTTAACGCTACTATTAATTAGTGTTTGTCCATACAGTCGATAGTTTGGTTCATAATGCCATTATCATTGTTATTAGTTGTCAGTAGGTTTGTTAAGTGCGAAACTGAAAACTATAAACTGAAAACTAAATTCGGACATTAAACTGTATTTATTTTTTCAATGAATCAATTTTTTCAGAAACCTTGACAAAGATTTCGTCAATAGTGCCTACACCTTGAATCATCGAAAGTTTATTTTGTTTTTTGTAATAATCGAGCAAAGGAAAGGTTTGCTTTTTATAAACTTCTATTCTGTTTTTTATCACATCTTCCGTGTCATCTGTTCTGCCTGTTTGTTGGGCTCTGTGAAGCAAGCGTTTCATGAGAACATCTTCCGGAACATCGAGAGCAACAGTTAATGTAATAGGGGTTTTATTGTTGTTCAGATTCTGGTCGAGTTTTTCTGCCTGCACTATTGTTCTTGGAAAACCGTCGAAAATAAACCCTTTGGCATTTTTGCTTTTTGAAACCCTGTCGAGAAGAATTTCAATTATTATTTCATCGGAAACAAGTTCTCCGCGTTCCATTATTCCCTTTACTTTTAGACCGAGCGGTGTGGCTCCTTTAACTTCAGCTCTTAAAATATCACCCGTTGATAAATGAACAAGATTGTATTTTTCAATAAGTTTTTCCGATTGTGTTCCTTTTCCTGAACCCGGAGGTCCGAATATTACAACGTTTAGCATGGTTTTTTATTTTTTTGGTTATTAATAAATTCTATTTTTCGGGTTAAAAGTAATATATTAATTTTAAAAATATGCCACAGATTCACAGATTTATTTTTTTGTTTTTGATAATCTGTGAATCTGTGGCTGATTTTCGACTTAATATCAACATTAATTATCAATTTTTAATTTATAAACATCTTTAAGGTTTCTTCCCAAACCATCATAATCCAGTCCGTATCCTATTAAAAAATCATTCGGAACATTACGACCGGCAATATCTATTTTAAAATCTTTTACAAATGAATCCGGTTTGAAAAATAATGAAACGACTTTTATTTCCGCCGGTTTATGTTCCTTAAGCTGCCTGATTATATCGTCGATTGTACTGCCGGCATCAATAATATCTTCAATAATTATTACATTTCTGCCCTTCAGATTTTCATTAATTCCTATAAGGCATTTCACTTCGTCGGTGGATTTTGTTCCCGAGTATGAAGCAATCTTAACAAATGAAATTTCACATTCAAAATCTATGTGTTTTATTAAATCTGCGAAAAACAAAAACGAACCATTAAGAACCACCAGAAATACCGGTTTTTTGTCTTTGAATTCAGAATTTATTTTTTCTGCAATTCCTTTAACTGTCTTTTGTATTTCCTCATAACTCAGATATTTACCGAACACTTTGCCTTTTAATTTTATGCATTCCATGGGTGTTGATTATTGATTGTTGCTAATTAAACACCTGATAAATAGTTTGTCGTTTAAAAGTGTTTGTGGTTAGAAACAACTACAAACTACAAACCACAAACTCTTAAAATTATTATTTCCGCTAATATAAAACAAATTCAATAAGTGAAATTAAATTTTATTTGAATACGAATTGATAATTATTAAAAAAACAACTACGTTTGCATAAAATTTACGATATGGAACCAAAAGTCAGCATTATTATGGGAAGCACTTCCGATTTGCCTGTGATGGAAGAAGCCGCTAAAATTCTCGATGAATTCGGAATTCCTTTTGAAATCAATGCGCTTTCGGCACACAGAACGCCCGAGAAAGTCATGGAGTTTGCAAAAAAAGCATATTCAAAAGGAGTGAAAGTCATAATAGCAGGAGCAGGCGGAGCGGCTCATTTGCCCGGTGTTATTGCAGCCAGCACTCCGATTCCCGTTATCGGTGTTCCGATAAAATCATCCAATTCCGTTGAAGGATGGGACTCCATTCTTTCGATTTTGCAGATGCCCTCGGGAATTCCGGTTGCCACTATGGCATTGAATGGCGCTGCAAATGCAGGTATTTTTGCCGCCCAGATTCTTGCAACAGGAAACAAAGAAATTTTAAATAAAATAGTTGCTTACAAAGAAAAGCTTAAAATAAAGATTACTAAAGCAAATGATGAACTTTCAAAAGTGAAGTATAAACACAAAGTAAAAAAATAGTAAAATATACCATAAACGGTTAAAAAATTAACTTTTACTTAAATAAAATTGCTAAATTGTTTTATTGTTAAATTGCTGAAGTTAAATAAAAAATAAAATATTTAATGGATAAAACAACAATTTAACAATTTAACAATTTAACCGTTTAATGAGAAGTTCGAAATTGATTGTTTAGCATGATTTTTATCAAAATTCACAATTTCACAAATTAATTTGCCGGATGAAACCTAAACCTCTTCTTGATAAGATACAATATCCTGCGGATCTTCGCAAACTGAAGGAGGAGGAACTGCCGCAATTATGTGATGAACTCAGGGAATTTGTTATTGATGCAGTTTCAAAAAATCCTGGACATCTTGGTGCAAACCTTGGCGTGATAGAACTTACTGTTGCAATTCATTATGTTTTCAATACGCCCAACGACCTTCTTGTATGGGATGTAGGCCATCAGGCATATGCTCATAAAATACTCACGGGACGCAAAGAATTATTTTCTACAAACCGTACATATAAAGGAATAAGCGGTTTTCCGCGTATGTCTGAAAGCGAATACGATTGCTTCGGAACAGGGCATTCTTCAACTTCAATTTCTGCTGTGCTCGGAATGGCAGTTGCATCAAGGCATAGCAATGATAAAGAAAGAAACCATATCGCAGTAATCGGCGACGGTTCACTGACAGGGGGAATGGCCTTTGAAGCACTGAACCATGCAGGAGTCGAAAATGCAAATGTTCTGGTAATACTTAATGATAACCAGATGGCAATTGACCAGAATGTAGGAGCATTGAAAGAATATTTAACCGACATTACAACATCACATGCTTACAACAGAGTTAAAACAAATGTATGGAACTTATTGAGTGCATACAGAAATATAGGGGTTTTCCTTCGTTCGGTTTTACAGAAAATCGGAAGAGGATTAAAATCTTCTCTTCTGAAACAAAGTAATCTGTTCGAATCGTTAAACCTTAGATATTTCGGACCGGTTGACGGACACGATGTTAACAGATTGGTTAAAATCCTGAGTGATTTAAAAGATATTAAAGGTCCGAAAATTCTTCATGTGCTCACATTGAAAGGAAAAGGTTTTGATAAAGCCGAAAAAGACCAGATAAAGTGGCATGCACCGGGATATTTTGATAAGAAAACGGGAGAAATAATTGTTTCAACTGTTAAAGAGCCGGGACCTCCGAAATATCAGGACGTTTTCGGTGAAACTATTCTCAAGCTTGCTGAAATGAATTCTCAGATAGTGGCTGTAACACCTGCAATGGCTACCGGCAGTTCATTAAATATTATGACTGATAAAATGCCTGAAAGGGTTTTTGATGTCGGTATTGCCGAACAGCACGCAGTTACTTTTTCTGCAGGTATGGCTAACCGCGGATTGATTCCGTTTTGCAATATTTATTCTTCATTCATTCAGAGAGCCTACGACCAGATAATTCATGATGTTGCTCTTCAAAATCTTCATGTTGTTTTTTGTCTCGACAGAGCCGGACTTGTCGGCGAAGACGGAGCAACGCATCACGGCTTATTCGATATTGCATATATGAACTGCATTCCGAATATGATAGTTTCTTCGCCAATGAATGAAGAAGAGTTGCGGAATCTTATGTACACAGCTCAGCTGAAAAACAACGGACCATTCAGCATACGCTATCCGCGCGGAAGAGGAGTGATGACCGACTGGAGAAAACCTTTTAATGAAATTCCAATCGGCAAAGGCAGGAAAATTTGTGATGGCAAGGATATTGCCGTCCTTTCAATCGGACATATCGGAAATAATATTTCGAAAATTTATAACAGACTGAAAAATGAAGGATTGAACATAGCTCATTATGATATGCGTTTTGTGAAACCTCTTGATGAAGAAATATTGAATCATGTTTTCTCGAATTACGAAAAAATAATTACTGTTGAAGATGGCGTGATTAAAGGCGGATTTGGAAGTGTTGTGCTCGACTATGCAAATGAAAAAAAATATAAAGGCGATATTCTTAAACTTGGAATTCCTGATTATTTTGTTGAACAGGGAACCATTGAGGAACTTCAGGAAGAGTGTGAACTCGACCCCGAGGGAATTTTTAATAAAATAAAATCCTTTACTTTAAGTAAAATAATTCACTGATTACCCTGTAGGATTCAAAACCAAAGAATTAAGCTTATTATCTTTAATGTTCTTTTTGTCTTGACACAAAAAGAACCAAAAAGGTCAAGAAAATCTGATGCTTCGCCCCACAAGGCAAACGTACCCTCGCCAGATTTTCCGGCCTACGCGCTAAAGTTATTTTAAGAAACAAACTCTCAAACAGTCTAAATATAAGTTAAGTAAAACCATTAAAACCTTTAGTGTTTTTACTTACTTTGTCATTATTTTTTCAAATATGTTTGAATTGGAAAAATATTTTTTTTAATTTTATAATATTATTGTCCGACTAATTTTAAAAATAATTGTTTAAAATCAGGACTAAAGTCCAAAATGTGTAAATACATTAACCCCGACCTTAAGGCCGGGGTTATAAAACCAGCTGCAAATGGGCTTTAGCCCTGATATGAAATTTTATCAGGCAATAATAATTTTATAAATAATTTTAAAACTTTAAAACATGGCAAACAATATTGATTGGGGAAATCTCTCATTCGGTTATTTCAAAACCGATTTTAATGTTCGCAGTTATTTCAAAAATGGTAAATGGGGCGAACTCGAAACCACCGATTCGGAAACAATAAACATTCATATGGCTGCAACATGCCTTCATTACGGGCAGGAAGCATTTGAAGGATTAAAAGCATTCAGGGGAAAGGACAACAAAATAAGAATTTTCAGATGGGAAGAAAACTGGAAGCGAATGTTGAATTCCGCAAAAGGCGTTATGATGGCTGAAGTTCCGCAGGAGTTATTCAAAAAGGCAATCTTTACTGCTGTTAAATTAAATTCAAAGTACGTTCCTCCGATGGAATCCGGAGCTGCGTTATACATCCGTCCTTTGCTCGTCGGAACCGGCGAACAGGTTGGCGTGAAAGCTGCGACAGAATATTTGTTTCTGGTTTTTGTTACTCCCGTTGGTCCTTATTTTAAAGAGGGATTTAAACCTGTGAGCATTCAGATTGTTAAGGACTGCGACCGCGCTGCACCGCTTGGAACAGGTAACATAAAAGTCGGCGGAAATTATGCCGCGAGTTTGAAATCGCTCGGCAGAGCACATAATGAAGGATTCTCAACTGTTTTATATCTTGATGCAAAAGAAAAAAAATATATTGATGAAGCAGGTCCTGCTAATTTTTTCGCTATAAAAGGCAAGAAATATATAACACCCGAATCAACATCAATACTCCCTTCAATAACAAACATGAGTCTGGTGGAACTTGCAAAAGACATGGGATTACAGGTTGAAAGAAGAAAAGTACAACTTGAAGAATTAAGCGAATTTGATGAAGTGGGTGCTTGCGGTACAGCGGCTGTCATATCACCAATTAAGAAAATTGTCGACAGAGAAACAGGAAAGGAATATGTTTATTGCAAAGACGGAAAAGCAGGAATAATTTCAACAAAACTTTATGATAAATTAAGAGCCATCCAGTATGGCGAAGAACCTGACAAATACGGATGGGTTAGTGTTGTGGAAGAATAAAAAATATCAATTTCCAAAATTGGTTTATTGAGTATTAATGTCGCATTGTATAGTTTTGACATTATCTTTTATGCTTTTATTTTACATCGCAAAAAAAGGTAAAATCATTTAAAGAAATTTTATTTGTTACTTTTGTCTTGGCACAAAAGTAACCAAAAAGCCAAGAGAATTTGACGCTATACGGTATTTCATAGTTTTGTTTCTATCTGTCGTTGTTACGCCAAATTCTCGCGTTCTTTGTAAAGTAAAAAATTAAGCCCTAAAATTTAAAAATTTCTCACCACTCCACAAATTCACAATTTCACAAATTGGTTGCTTTTATTGGATGCTTTTTTTTATTGATTTAAAAAGTGTTGGAACGATTCTTTTATACACGAAATAACTCTCTTCAGAAAAAATAATTAATTTTGTTTTATATATTGCATTTAATTTTGATTTGATAAAGCACAAAAAGCAGAAAAGGTTAATTGTGGAAAAATACGATTTTTTAATAGTTGGTTCGGGATTATTCGGCTCAACATTTGCCTGCAAAGCTAAAGAATCAGGAAAAAACTGCCTGGTGATTGATAAGCGCGGCCATGTCGGAGGGAATGTTTTTTGTGAAAAAATTGAAAATATAAACGTTCATAAATACGGAGCTCATATATTTCACACTTCCGATAAATATGTCTGGGATTTCGTGAATAAAATTGTCCCGTTCAATAATTATCGCCATTCAGTATTGGCAAATAATAAAGGAAGGATTTATAATTTGCCTTTCAATATGAATACTTTTTATCAGCTCTGGGGCGTGACAACTCCCAAAGAAGCAAAGGACAGAATAGAAGAACAAAGGAAAGCATCGGGCATAACTAACCCGAAAAACCTGGAAGAGCAAGCTGTTTTTATTGTTGGCAAAGATATTTATGAAACACTTATAAAAGAATACACTGAAAAGCAATGGGGACGTAAAGCAACGGAGCTACCACCTTTTATTATTGAAAGAATACCTGTTCGTTTTGTTTATGATAATAATTACTACAACGACACTTATCAGGGAATACCAATTGGAGGTTATAATAAATTAACAGAAGGTTTGCTGGCAGGAATTGAAGTCCGTTTAAACTCTGATTATTTTCAGCACCGTAATGAATTAAACAGACAAGCAAAAAACATTGTATTTACGGGCTGTATAGATGAATACTTTGATTATAAGTTCGGCAAACTGGATTACAGAAGTCTGCGGTTTGAAACTGAAATCATCAACAGCGATAACTTTCAGGGATGCTCCGTTGTTAACTACAGCGATGCTGAAACTCCTTTTACCCGAATTATTGAGCACAAGCATTTTGAATACGGCACCCAACCCAAAACGGTTATTACCCGCGAATTTTCAGAAAAATGCGAGAAGAATTCTGAAAAATATTACCCGATAAATGATGCGAGAAACAATAGTATTTTTGAAAAATATAATAAATCGACTCGTAACGAAAAAAGCACTTTTTTTGGCGGCAGGCTGGCAGAGTACAAATATTATGATATGAATCAGGTTGTGGAGAAAGCTTTGAAATTGGCAAAAAAGATTTTATCATGAAAATTGCAGATCTTATAAATTCAGAAACTTCATCTATTAACAAGTCAAAGTTTCTGATCATTGTTTTTCTCGGTGTTATCCTGCGGCTTTTAGCGATGACGCAGGGAAAAAATTTCGATTTTGATTCTTTTAAAATTGTCGGAGAGATTGTAAATAATGGTGGTAACGTTTATGCCGAGACATACAGATATAATTATGCTCCGGTATTTTCAATTCTTCTGGGATCGTTTTATTATATTTCTTCCTTTTTTGAAAATCAGATTTATGCTTATAGAATTCTCATAGTTTGTTTTCTGACTTGTTTTGATATTGCTTTAGCGCTTTTGCTTTATAAAAAGTACAAGAAAATGAGCATAGCCGCACTGTTCTTATTAAATCCTGTTTCGATAATTATAACAGGATTTCATAACCAGTTTGATAATGTTGCAGTATTCATAGGGTATCTGGGATGTTTGTTGATTAACGATAAAAATGAATCTTTTACAAAAAAAGATATTGTGCCGGTATTGCTTCTGTCATTATCATTAATAACAAAACATTTGCTGTTTATTTTTCCGTTATGGATACTTTTCAATCAAAATCTTCCGAAGAGAAAGAAAATTATTTATGCAGTAATTCCGGTAATGTTATTTCTTCTTTCATTTGTTCCATACCTGCACAACGGATATGAGGGGATAATAAAAAATGTTTTTTTGTATCAGTCAAAAAACAACTTTCCCTTAATTCACATATTTTTTAAGGGGCTTCACATTGAAAGTTCATACATCTTTTGTTTTATCATTTTAATGGTATTGTTGGGTTATCTGACAAGAAAGAAGCGGTTTGAAGAACAGATTTTATTTTATTTCCTGGGCCTTGTATGCTTCACTTCAGGCATGGCAAATCAATACCTTGCAGTTCCGGTTATATCAATATGTATTTTTGGCGGGTTTTTAAAATATTTCTATTTTACATTAACGGGATTATATTTGATTCTTGATTCGGATGGATTTAACCTTCGTTCTCTGTTTAGCAATAACGAAGTGGTGTCGTGGTTTATGAAAGATGCAGGATTTGCCATTGCTGCATGGACTATCTTTATTATTATACTTTACAGATTGCTGAATCCAATCAGATATGATGAACTTATTAATAAATAAAGTTTTATTTTCCTCACTAAAACAATATAGCTATTTGTAATTATTCAATAGAAAAATAAAAGGGAATGGACAATGTTTATGTAGTAATGCCGGCATACAATGAAGAAGAAAACATTGCGAATGTTATAAGTCAATGGTACCCTGTTATTGATAAAATCGGGAATGGAAGTAAATTTGTAATTGTTGATGACGGCAGTAAAGATGCGACCTTTGAAAAAATGCAGTCATTAAAAAGCAAATATCCTTTATTGGTGCCGATAACAAAAATTAATTCGGGTCACGGCGCTACATGCACCTTTGCATATGACTATGCCATTAAAAACAATGCGGATTATATTTTTCAAACTGACTCTGACGGACAAACAGAACCTGATGAATTCTGGCAATTTTGGGAATTAAGAAATGAGTATGATTTTATTATAGGTTCACGAAAAAAACGAAAAGATGGATTTAGCAGAATTATAGTGGCAAAGGTTTTGAAATTGTTTGTGTTTTTTATGATGGGAGTCTTCATTGAAGATGCCAACACTCCATTCAGATTGATGAAGCGAAGCGTTTTGGAAAAGTATTTCAAACTTATTCCTGATAATTTCTTTTTATCAAATGTTTTGATTAGCTGCATTTTTATTCTTAAAAATGAAAAGTGCAAGTGGATTCCAATCACTTTTAAAGGCAGGCAGAGTGGCACAAATTCAATTAATTTAATAAGGATTTTTGTAATCGGATTAAAATCAATCAGGGATTTTAAAATTGCAAAAACCAATATAAATGCATAAGAAAACTGTTTTTATCTTCCTGTATACGTGTATTCTATTTGGTTCCTGATTGAAATTATTAATTATTATATTATATTTGAATTTATTTTTCTAAAACATACAGCTATGATTAAACTCAGAAGAATTGCTTTATTAATTCTTATATCGCTGTCTTCGGTTGTTTGTTCTTTTTCCCAGAGTCAGCAGGAATTAATAAATACAGCATCAAACGATACGCTCGATAATGAAGTCCGCATAAGCGCTATTCAGAAAATACAAAGTCAGAGAGCGCTTGGCGATATTGTGTTGAATACAGTAATTAAAAATGTAAGAAGAGCCGCAATGAACAGAATAACTGAAGAGGCAGTATTGATTGACATTGCTAAGAATGCTTCCTTTGTTGATGTGCGCAGGGTGGCAATAGGAAAAATAAATGACCTGAATACCCTCGTATATATTGCAAAGCACGATGAAGACATGGAAGCAGTGCGGGCGGCAGTAAAAAGAATTGACGATCAGAACGTACTTGTTGATATTGCCCGCAAATCACATTTTACGGAAATACGAAAGTTTGCTGTTGAAAAAATAAGCGATAATAATTTATTGAACAGCATTGTCAAGGACTGCGAATTTCCTGAGGCACGAAAGGCTGCTGCCGAAAAAATAACCGACCAGAAATTGCTGTTTGAAATTGCAAAAAATGATAAAGATGTTAACGTACGAATTGCTGCAATGGGCAGTATGAACAATGAAAACATAACAGCTTTGCTGAAAAGCGTTCCATGTCAGCAGAAAAAAGAAGTTTTTAATGTTGCAAAAACAAAATTGCCGCCGGAGACAGTTAATAAGCTGGCTTCTGAGAATAAGGGATGTATTTAAAATTTTGTTTAAAATTATTTAAATTTGGGTTTTGATAAAAGTGAACATTAACTCCGCCTTTTAAGGCGGAGAGAAAAGAAAACATCATCAATATTGGGCTTTAGCCCTGAAAAAAATATAATTTTAAAAGTCATGGCTAAAGCCGAACATACGGATAATTGTATCTCCGCCTTAAAAGGCGGAGTTATTGTTTTCCGAACATCATAATAAGGATTTAATATTTAATTTTAAATAAAGTGTTTGATAAAAAAAATATAAGAATATTTTTTGTTGCAGTTGCATTATTCCTTAATACAGATATTTCTTTTTGCACAAATAATTTAAATTCCCAAAAAACAAATTCAGGAAAAATAGAATTAGTGTCTTCTGATTTATCAACAACTGTTATCAGCTATTCACTTGATGATTTTACGTTTGTTAAAAAAAATGTAAATAATAAAACCGAGTATTCTGTTAATGCCGGAAATGCAACACCCATACTTATTGCAGGTGCACCCGACCTTGTTAAGTTCACTTCATCAATTCTTGTTCCCGATATGGATGAAATGCAGGCAGAAGTTATTTCTTCAAATTATAAAGAGTATTCAAATATTTCAATAGCTCCCTCAAAAGGAAATCTGTTTCGTAATGTTGACCCTGAAAAAGTTCCTTACAAATACGGAGAGCAATATTCGAATAATGAGTTTTTTCCGGGAAAATTAACTGCTTTGAAAGAACCATATATCCTGAGGGATTACCGCGGTCAAACTCTTGTTGTTTATCCTTTTCAATATAATCCTGTTACGAAAATACTACGTGTGTATTTTGAAATGACAATTAGAATTTCATCAAAAAGCAAAAACGGAAAAAATCAGTTTCACAGAACAAAGAATGTAAATAAAGTTGTTGAAGAATTTAACGATTTGTATTCACGGCATTTTCTGAATTATAACTCTTCGAAATATACACCGCTAACAGAAAAAGGCAATATTCTTATTATTTGTTACGGGCAGTTTATGGCGGAGATGCAGGCTTTCGTGAACTGGAAAAAAACCGAAGGAATACCATGCGAAATAAAAAATATTGATTCCATAGGAAATACAGCTTCGGATATCAGGGCTTTTGTTGCAAATTATTATAATACCAAAGGACTTGCTTTTCTTGTTCTTGCCGGTGATGCGGCTCAGATTCCCACAAATGACTCGCTGGCGTACAGTTCTGATAATGCATATGGGTACATAGCAGGAGCTGATGTTTATTCCGAAATAATTATCGGACGCATATCGGCTGAAAATATTTCACAGGTGCGGACACAGGTTAGAAGATTTCTTGAATATGAAAAAAATCCCGCAATCACAGGTGCATTTGCAAGGGCAATAGGAATTGCTTCAAACCAGGGTCCCGGTGATAACAATGAATACGACTGGGAACACGAACGTAATATAAGAAATGAACTTTTAAATTACAATTATAATTATTGTGCCGAACTATACGATGGAAGTCATGGCGGTGATGATGCCGCAAATAATCCTTCGGCATCATCGGTTGCTTCGGAAATTAATAACGGAGCCGGAATCATAAATTACACCGGACACGGTTCAACGTATGCGTGCACTACTTCTAACTTCAGCAATACATATGTTAATAATAGTTTGAACAATATAAACTGCCTGCCTTTTATTTTTTCTGTTGCCTGTGTAAACGGCGATTTCGACGGGAAGACGTGCTTTGCCGAAGCATGGCTAAGGGCAACTGATGTTTCGGGAAATCCGAAAGGTGCTGTTGCGGCATTAATGTCAACCGTTAATCAGTCGTGGGACCCGCCAATGTCAGGTCAGGACGAAATGGTTAATATTATTACGGAATCATATCCGTCAAACATAAAACATACTTTCGGCGGAATTTCATTTAACGGCATAAACAAAATGCTCGATGATTATTCCGATACTTTGATGGCAGATACATGGACAATTTTCGGCGACCCTTCTTTGATGCTCAGAACAGATACTCCAAAGATACTTGCAGCAAGCCATTTTCCGAGCATAATGCCGGGAACAATATCGTTTGATGTGAATAGTAATGTTGAGGGAGCAAGTGTTGCTTTAACAAGAAAAAACAATTACGATATTATAGGAACAGGAACAATATCAGGCGGAAAAACATCATTTACTCTTCCATTGTTAGCTCTTGGTGATACAATAAGGGTTTGCTGTACAGAATATAATTACGTTCCTTATATCGGCGAATTTATTGTATGCAATACGCTTTCCTTAAGTATGGGAAATGATACTATATGCCGCGGTGAACCCACAACAGTAACTGCAAATGCAATATGCGGTACAAACTACTACAGCTATTCGTGGAGCAACACTCAAACCACTTCGGCAATTACCGTTAGTCCCGATTCTACAACAATATATTCGGTTACTGTTATTGATGCCGCTTCAAATCAAATTACGGGAACTATCGTTGTTACTGTAAATCCGGTTCCCCAAATTACGGATTTCGATATGAGAAAGTCTCTTTGCCTGACTTGCAATGATGGAATTGCGGAAGTAAATGTGAACGGAGGAACACCGCCATACACTTATTTATGGAGTACAAGTCCGCGACAGACAAATGTTGCTGCAGTTAATTTACATTGCGGAAATTATTCGGTTACGGTAACTGATGTGAATGGTTGTGCCCGCAAAGGCGAAACTGCTGTCGGTTGCGATAGATATAACAGTGATACAAGCGAAGTAATAATTTATCCAAATCCTAATAACGGCGAATTCACAATTGACTTTTTATTTAAAAATGTGGAAACCGTAAACATTAAAATTTATAATCTTGCCGGCGAAATAATATTATCGGATAAAATTATTGTCAATAAAGTTCAGACAAATTTAATCGACATGAAAAGCATTGCCGACGGCATTTATTTCATGGAAATTAAAAGCGATACTAAAAAGTTTTTGAAGAAAATTGCTGTCCAGAAATAAAAAGTTTAAGGGTTTGTTGTTCGTAGTTTGTGGTTTGTAGTTCGGTGTTTTAACTTTTTAACAACAAACGACAAACTACGAACAACAAACTCTTCTACCTGGCAGACTTCAAACTACTCAAATACTTTTTAACGGTGTTCTCCAGTCCCAAATAAATAGCATCGCAGATCAAGGCATGGCCTATGGAAACTTCGAGGAGAGAGGGGATGTTTTTTGCGAAATAATTAAGATTATCGAGATTCAAATCATGTCCGGCATTAATGCCAAGCCCGAGTTTGTTGGCGCATTTTGCTGCTTCCACGTATGGTTTTATTGCTTTTTCCTTATTTGAATAAAAACCTTTAGCATAAGCTTCAGTGTATAATTCAATTCTGTCGGTGCCTGTATCCTTTGCATTTTTTATCATTTCAACAACAGGGTCGATGAATATTGACACTCTGATATTTTTATTTTTAAATTTCTTAACAACATCGGAAAGAAATTTTTTATTTGCAATGGTATCCCATCCTGCATTGGAAGTTATGGCATTGTGAGCATCGGGAACCAAAGTAACCTGTGCGGGTTTGACATCGCAAACAAGCTTAATGAACTTTTCCGATGGGTTTCCTTCAATATTAAATTCGGTTTTAATTATATCTTTCAGGTCATAAACATCTTTATATCTGATGTGTCTTTCATCGGGACGCGGGTGAACGGTAATTCCATCGGCGCCGAATTTTTCGCAGTCAAGAGCAACTTTAATGACATCGGGTAAATTACCGCCTCTTGCATTGCGGAGCGTTGCTATTTTATTTATGTTAATGCTTAACTTCGTCATCTTTTTTATAAAAATAATTACAAAGCTAAAAAAATTGTATGTTTGTGTAATAAAATATTTTGAAAAGATTGAAAAATTGAAAGATTAAATGATTTTGCTCGTAGCTCATAGCTAAAATAAAATTTAATTACTGATATATTGTATGATCGCAGAAGAATTAATATCATATTCAATCCCTTCGCTGAAAACATCTGATAGCGCCAGCAAGGCATTAACAATGATGGAAGAATATAAAGTAACACACCTTCCCATTGTTAATAGTGAACAGTTTCTCGGACTGATTTCGGAAAATGATATTCTTGATATCAATGAGCCCGATGAACCGCTCGGAAATCATTCGCTTTCTTTAACCAAGCCGTATGTATTGAGAAGCCAGCATATTCTGGATGTTTTGAAATTAATGTCGATGTTAAATTTGTCATTAATTCCAGTACTTGATGATAAGAACAATTATCTGGGAACAATAACTTTAAAAACGCTTTTGAATAAATTTTCGGAATTTTCGGCAATTCAAAATCCCGGTGGAATAATAATCCTTGAGCTCAACAGCAACGATTATACACTCGCCCAGATTTCGCAGATTGTGGAATCCAATGATGCGAAAATCCTGAATATGTTCGTTACAGCACATCCCGATTCCACAAAAATTGATGTTACCATAAAAATTAACAGAACCGATATAACCCCCATTCTGAAAACATTTACCCGATACGACTATGTTATAAAAGCATCTTTCGGTGAAGAAAGTTATTACGATGACTTAAAAGAAAGATATGATTCTTTTATGAATTACTTAAACATATAAATTCCCTTGAAAAGAATAAATCCAACATTTGTCATTATGTTTTTTTTGCTTTTTGCTTTTTCTTCGAAATCGCAGGATGCTGTGCGAACTCTAACAAACATACAAGCTGGCGATTATTACATTATCGACAGCATAGTAGTTACAGGCAACAAGGTTACGAGACTGCATATAATGTTGCGCGAACTTCAGTACACGGAAAATGATACAATACGAAAGGAATATCTAAACAATTTCATTACAAAAAGCCGGGAGAATTTGCTTAATACATCACTCTTTAATTTTGTTACAATTGATTACGCTGTTAAAGAAAATAAAAAAATCACACTGAAAATAAATGTTGTTGAGAGGTGGTATACATGGCCATATCCGCTGTTTGAGATTGCCGACAGGAATTTTAATGTATGGCTCGAAGAAGAAGATCTGAGCCGAACGAATTACGGCTTTTTTCTTGTGAGGGAAAATTTCAGGGGAAGAAAGGAAGTGCTTAAAATACTTGTTAAGCTTGGCTACGAAGAAGAATATGGTTTTTTATACAGAATTCCCTATCTGAATAAAAATCAGAAAAGCGGACTTAACATCGGTTTTTCACACTCGCGTGAACATGAAATTCCTTACACCGAATTAAATAATAAACCCGTTTTTCACAAGGAAGAAAAGCATTATTCATCAGTCGACTACTCGGCACAGGTTTATTACACATACCGCTACGGAATATACAGCACACACTTTCTGCAGTTGTATTATAACAACACGAAAATTTCCGATTCACTGCTTGCAATCAGCAATGAATACCTATACAACAATAAAACCAGCCGCGAATATCTGTCGCTCACATATATGTACAAACGCGATTGCCGCGATTCAAAGGCATATCCTCTGAAAGGATATTATTTTGACATTAGCCTGACACACGATGGCTTGGGGATTGTGAATGACAACAAAATGGATTTGACATATATCATTTCCTCTTTTCGCAAATATTTTAATCTTTCAAAAAGGTTTTACTTTGCAAACAGCCTGACGGCAAAAATTTCAGGCGATGGATATCAGCCGTATTACATGCAGAGGGCATTGGGCTATGGAAATGATTTTGTGCGCTCATACGAATATTATGTTGTGGACGGACAGCATTTCGCTTTATACAAATCCAACTTTAAATTTGAACTCCTGCCTCCGAAAATCCATAAGTTCAATTTTATTAAAACCGAAAAATTCAATACCATTCATTATGCTTTTTATCTGAACATATTCGGCGATGCTGCTTATGTGTGGGATGAACAGTATAAATACAGTAATTCCTTTTCGAATTCAATTTTATATGGCGGCGGCATAGGGCTCGATTTTGTAACTTATTACGATAAGGTTTTTCGCCTGGAATATTCCATAAACAAACTCGGCGAATCGGCAGTTTTCCTGCATTTTGTTGCGCCGATTTAAAAAACTTTACTAAACTTCGAAAGTTTAGTAAAGCTTCGCAAAAACAATCAGTTAAAAATAATATTCTCATTCAGGCAACTTTATTACATTTATAGTGTCTTAGTTTTAGAGTTTAACAGATAAATGAATTTATTCGGCAAAACAGCACTTGAGGAAAGTGTTTTAATTGAAGGATGCAAAGCGGGAAAGCGTAGTTTTGAAACTGAACTTTTCAATAAATATGCTTCAGCCATGCTTGGTATATGCATGCGCTATGCAAGAAATAAAGATGAAGCCGAAGATATTGCACAGGAGGGTTTCGTGAAAGTGTTTTTAAAAATAAAAGAGTTCAGGCATGAAGGTTCTTTCGAAGGCTGGATGAAGAAAATAATGGTTAACACGGCTTTGAATTATCACAGAAATAATCTTAAGCATTTCTTCCATAAGGATATTGATGAAATTGAAGATAGGTACGAAACGGAAGAAGAGAATTACGAAGAAGTGAATTTAAGAGAAAAAGAACTGATTGAAATAATTCAAAGTCTGCCCGAAGGTTACAGGGTGGTATTTAACCTTTATGTTTTTGAAGAATACGGGCATAAGGAAATAGCAGAATCGCTCGGAATAACCGAAAGCACATCGAAATCGCAGTTGTTTAAAGCAAGAAGATATCTGAAAAAGAAAGTAAATGAACACGTTAAATTAAAAAGCAAAAATCATTTAACTAATATTTCTGAAAAATGAAAAATGATTTAGAAAATATTGATAAGTTTTTTAAAGAAGGATTAAAGAGCTACAAGGAAAAACCTTCGGAAAAACTAAAAAGAAGAGTGGGCAGGGGCCTCTTTCTGTCAGGACTTTTCAGTGGTTTTTCTTTTTTGAAAAACCTGAATTCGTATTTTTTTGAAATATTTGATGTGCTATTAATATGTGCGGTATTCTGTTTCTTTAATAAATGTAGTGAAAATTCAAAGTTACCTGTTAGCAACTTAATTTCCCAAACAAAGAAAGCAAAAACAAACAATAATGATGCTTCTGATATAATTGAAGTTAAGCAACAAAAACAAAGCAATGAATTACCAAAACAACGTGAAGGTTCACAGGTAAAAGAAACATTTTCTTTTATAAATGAAAAGCCGGCTAACTCAGTTGATTCAAGTAATACAAACATAATTTCAAAAACAAAGGAAAGCAAAACAAATAATAATAAAACAAATGATAATAAAATAAATAAAACACCTGAACTAACTTTAAACAATGAAGTAAAAGAACCTGTTGATGCAGATTCGGAAACTAAAAATAAAACAGAAATAAAAGGACAAACCGAATTAAAAACGGAAAACAAAATAATTACGGAAAATAATAATATTAAAATTGATGAAAGGAAATCTGTTGCTATAAAGACTGAAGTTAAAAAAGATTCAACTATAACAGATATAAACAAATCTGTTGACACAACAAATAACGTGAAGAGCAATAAGACGAATAAGGATTCAACAATTACAGAAACAAAACCGGAAGAAACCAAACCCGTGCAAAAAACAAATGGCAGAAATAATTTTTCACTCGAATTAACTGCCAGCCCAATAATACATATTGATAAATTTTCAACTAATGATAATAACCTTATTAATTATATTGCCAATAGAAAAACCTCTGAAAAGCCACAATTGTCATATTCATTTGGGGCAGAAGCAAAATATAATATTAATAATTTCTATTTGAAAAGTGGAATTGCTTTTTTTCAGTTAAACAAAAAATCAAATTACAGTTATAGTAAAACAACAGTAACGATTGACTCTGTTGCGGTAGTTGACTCTCTTCATTATATCGGCTGGGATTCTTTAGCAGGCAAACCAATTTATGATACAGTATGGAAAAATATTAAAACCATCACGGATAAAACAAATACAATTTACGAAAAGTATAAAAACTCATTAAAATATATAGAAATACCATTGTTAATAGGATATGAGTTTGGAAAGAATAAATTTACATTTCGGGTTACAGCAGGAACATCAATTGCATTTTATCTTTCTTCAAAAGGTAAAGTGATTTCAACGGATTTAAAAGAAGTAGTGGATTTTAATAAAAGCAATTTCCCGTTCCGGAACAATTTCTTTAATTTTATTTGCAGAGTGGGACTTTGTTACAAATTAAACGACAAGATCAGTATTGTTGCAGAACCTTCATTTAAATGTCCTTTCAGTTCTATCTTCAAAGATTCATTTGGGATAAAACAAAAAATATATTCTTTCGGACTTAATGCCGGTGTAGGTTTTAAATTATAATCTATCCTTTTTTATTTTTTCGGGCAACCTTTCAAAAAGTTAGTGTCTTATTGATGAAATCAAAAATCATTAATCACTAACTTAAAAATCAAAATCATGAAAAAACTATTAAAAATTTGTCTCGGTATTATAGTAATATCGGCAATGTGCATAGGATGCAAAAAAGACAAAAATGACGACCCTGATAAAGGAAAGTATGTAAGCTACGAAAATGTGAGAACATTTTTCTCAAACAATGGCGAACAAAGTCAGTCATTTAAAATTAGTGCTGCTCAAACTCAAACCATCACCGGTAAAAAGGGTACCAAGATTACATTCATGGCTAATTCGTTTGTGAATGCGAGCGGGCAGGCTGTTACCGGAGATATTGATATTGAACTGAAGGAACTTTTAGACAAGCATGATATTCTTTTATCAGATAAACCAACTGTTTCATACGGGCGGCTTCTGGAAACGGGCGGAGTATTTTACATCAAAGCTACACAAAACGGTCAGAGATTAAAATCAGTAAATCCTGTTAAAATATCATATAATTACACAAATTTACAAAATGATATGCAGGTGTTTAGCTTGGCATATCCAACAGATAGTGTGCCTACATGGACATTAAGAAACGATTCATCTTTGGTTACAACCGATTCCTTAACTTATAATATGTGGTTATACCCAACTTTTCCTGATTCAATTGGATGGATAAACTGTGACAGATTTTATAATGTTAGTCCGAGAACTAATATTGAAGTTACTTCAAATGATTTTCCTGACATTAATAATACTGTAATTTACATTTACTTTAAAACCATAAATTCAATTGACTGTATTGGGAAAGACAATAACAATAAATTCATTTCAATGCCTGTTCCGGAAAATTATAATGTAACTATATTGGCTGTTAGTATTAAAGATAAACTTCTGTACTACGCAAAGCAAGACCTGACAATTACAACAAATGCAAAAGTTGATGTAACTTTTCAGGTTACTACAGAGGATGAACTTAAAAACATAATTAAAAATTTGTAGTGCGTTTGATTAATAAATAAACCTGCAGTATTAATTTATTGCGGGTTTTTTTTTATCATAACTTTTAGATATACAGAGAAATTATGAAAACTTTACTAAACTTCGAAAGTTTAGTAAAGCTTTTCTGTTAATAAAAAGCAAAGAAATTAATTGCTTTCTAAACGAATTTATATTATATTTGGAAATCAATTATTTATCTTGTTTGAATTTACCTTTATGATAAAAAGAAATATACTTTCTGCAATTACTTTGGTAATTTTTATTAATATTTTTTGCGATGAAAATGTTGCACAAAACAATTGCGCTTCTGCAATTAATATTTCTTCATTACCATATTCCGACAGCAGGTCAACCTGCGGTGCGGGCTCTGATTACGGATCAGGGCAAGCATGCCTTGATGTGAATTTCACCGGCGAAGATGTAGTTTATAAATTCACTCCTGTTAGAAATATGTGTGTGAATTTTGTTTTAAAACAGGAAAATTATGTTTGGGATGGTGTGAGTTGTCTGGCGCCATACGAATATCCCGGAGCATGTCCTGCAGGATGTTCTTCATCAAATAGCTTAATTCCTTGCATATGTTGGGTATGTAACTCAAACCTCCAGCCGACAGAAGGCATGGGGCTTGCTTTATTAAATAACTGTCCTGATGCCGGCGGAGCATGCATTGACAAAGACTATGGTTATACACAGGTAAATGTAAACAAACCTGCGGGCATATGGGTTGAGCATTTAACTGCAGGGTTGACTTATTACATAATTGTTGATGAAAAAAGCACATCAAAGTGTCATACTTATACTTTTACAGTAAACGAGATTGCTTGCCCCGACCCGGCTGCTAATTGTGCCGAAAACTTTGACTTTGAATTTAAGGATTTTACAAACTGGACAGGAGGAGTTGGAACATGTTGCCCGATAGGTATCTATACACCTGGCATTTTAAGCCATGGAATTAACAGTCCCAATAATGAAGGGCTGGGATGTTTACCTGGTTCCGGAGGAGGTACTGTGGGCGTGGGTGATGATGCAGCACAGCATACAATAACTGCAGGGCAAGGCACTGATCCTTATACAGGAAATGCTGTAAAAGTTGTGTCTCCTTTTGGCGGAAACTTTTCTTCACGTGTTGGCAATGCAGATGTTTGTGCTTATGCATCACAGTTGTGCCATAATTTTATTGTCACCCCGGGAAAAACAGCGTTGACATTAATGTATGCCTGTGTTTTTGAGGACCCAAGTCATACTTCAGTTAACCAGCCAAGATTTCAGATTGATGTAAAAGACCCCGGTGATAATATAATTACATGTGGCAATTATTATTTAGTAGCGGCAGCAGGGATACCGGGATTTCAATCATATTCTACATACAACGGTTCTGCTATTGTGTATTTTAAAAATTGGTCGTATGTCGCAATGGATTTAAGTCCATATTTAGGGCAGGTACTAAAACTATGTTTTTCAACAGGCGACTGCAGCCAGACAGGTCATTTCGGTTATGCTTATGTTGATGCAGAGTGCAGACCATTAACAACACAGGGATTTACAATATGCTCAACAGGAAACCCTGTTCAGTTTTGTGCTCCTCCCGGATATTCGGGGTGGACATGGTCAACGGGTGCCAAAACTGAATGTATTACTGTGTCTAACCCAATTGCTGATACTATATATACGGTCACAATAATATCAGCTTCCGGGTGCCCTTCTGTTATTAAGGATACCATTAAAGTCTTTCAGGCAGATGCATGGGGAAGCCAATCTATAAACTGTGGCGGAAGCATAACTATAAATTCTTCGGCAAACGATTATGCCAATTATTCGTGGAGTTCAAACCCTCCGGGATTTATGTCGGTTGAACAAAATCCTGTTGTGAGTCCGAAAGAAACAACTACCTATACAGTTACAGTATCACCCAAATATGGTTATTGCTCGGTTCAGAAGGAAGTTGTTGTAACTGTTGCGAATGGGTTCAGTGTGAATATTTCTAAAACAGATGCTTCGTGCATTGGTTGTTCGGATGGAACTGCAAAAGCGGAAATTACCGGAGGAACGCCCCAATATACTTATTTGTGGAATACCTTTCCTTCACAAACTACCGATTCCATTTCAGGCCTCTCTAAAGGAACTTACTGCGTTGTAATAACAGATAACGCAGGATGCCAGATGATAAAATGTGTTACGATTGATGAAATGGTCGGAATAACTGATATTGCAGAAAAGACTGAACTTTTAATTTATCCAAATCCCACAAACGATAAATTTTATGTGAAGTTTGAAAATAAAAACAATTCAACAATAAAACTTCAGATAACCGATTTGCTTGGAAAAATAGTATTTTCCGAAACTTCAAATTTTAGTTCAAATAAAATTATTGATTTAAGCAAACAGCCGGATGGCATGTATTTATTGCAGATTCAAACAGAAAACAAAATTTATAATTTTAAAATATTTAAAAATAACTAATTATGAAAAAAATCATATTTTCAGTTTTGCTTGTAATAGCAACAGCAAATCTTTTTGCACAGCCAACAGCAAACATAACTCCTGCAAACCCTCAGATTTGCTATGGCACATGTACTGTTATAACCTGTAATGCCAGCGGAGGAACACAGCCGTATAGTTATTCGTGGACAAATGTTAACGACAGCGCCGTGAGCAATCACGTGAAAACCGTTTGTCCTAATTACACCACAACATATACGGTTACGGTTCACGATGCGGCTTCCGGTACGGCAACGGCTCAGGCGGTCGTGAGTGTTATACCCGCACCTTATATATATGTTGATAATGATTCAATTTGCCAGGGCAATGTTTCAACTCTATGTGCAAGCGGCGGCATTGCTTATACATGGAGTACGGGAGAAACCGCAAGTTGCATTACTGTGTTGCCGACTGCTTTTATGCAATATAGTGTAATGGGCGCTAATGCAAATGGGTGTATAGGCTATGCAAATGTTGCTGTTTTCCAAAACGACTCAATAGATAATGTTTCAGCTAAAGGCGGAACGGTCTGCAATTCCACGGCATTAACAATAACGGCGAGCGGAGCGGTGAGTTATACGTGGAGCCATGGACTTGGAACGGGAAGTGCAAAAACAGTTTTGCCTACTGTTACTACTACATACATTGTTGCCGGTACTGCAAGTTGCGGCTGTACTTTTTCTGCCGAAGCAGTTGTGTATGTGAATCCCACATTGGTTATGCAGGTAAACGAAGGAACAATATGCAAGGGTAGTTCATTTGGATTGATGGCAAGTGGAGGAACTTCATACACATGGAGCAACTCCCAGGTGCAAATAAACGCACCGGTACATGTTTATCCTACAACAAATACAACATATACTGTCACGGGAATAAACGCGGCAGGCTGCACGGGGACTGCTCAGGCAGTTGTGAATGTTTTTCCCGAACCGCATTTTGTAATATCGGAAAAATATATTTGCTCGGGTGATATAGCTCCTTTTGTTGACAGCGTCATTGGCTCAACTCCAACTTATTATGTTTATATGTTAAATAACAATGACAGCAACAGCTTTACTTATATAAACGGTGTGCCTTATGCTATTCCTGATTCCACAACAGAATTTCTCATAAGAATAACATATGGCGGCTGTTCTACCGATACCATAAGGGTTAAAGTTCATGTAAACGAAAATTGCATCCATGCGGGGATTGTATATAATGATGCAAACAATAACGGAATAAGAGATGTTGGTGAGGTTGGAATACCAAACATAATATTAAAAGGTATGCCCGGTCCTGTTTATGCTTCTTCGGATAAAGACGGAAAATATTTTACGCATAATGACGGAAATACATATACTTATTCAATTCCTAACCCTCCGAAATACTGCACGATTTTGCCGCTCACACAGATTGTAACAAATTTGAATGATACTACTAATGATTTCGGTCTTCACTTTGGCAATATTAATGATTTGAGGGTTTCGCTGACTGCAGGCAACCGCGCACGTCCCGGTTTTGATGTTTATTATTACATAAATTATGAAAACATGGGAACAAGCATATTATACGGATACGTTCAGCTTGTTCACGATAACCATTTAACTTTTACTAGCAGCACTCCTGTTCATTCATATAATTCAAATGACACTGTGAAATGGAATTTTACAAATCTGATTCCGGGAGAGAGCCGCAGTATTTTTGCCAAGCTGCTTATGTCAAGTTCTGTGCCCCTTGGCGATACTTTGAATTCTGTTGTTAAAATTTACCCCATCGACAGCGATACGTTTCCACCCGATAATGTTGATACGCTTCACCAGATTGTTACCGGCTCCTTTGACCCCAACGACAAACAGGTTTCGTTTGCATCATTGACTCCTCAGGAGGTTCAGAACGAGCCATACATCACTTATGTGATACGTTTCCAGAACACCGGAACAGATACGGCTTTCACTGTGGTTGTTAAAGACACTCTCGATAATAATCTGAATATTTCAACTCTGGAAACCGTTGCTGCAAGCCATAATTATTTGTTCGGTCTTAAAAGCAATAATGTTGCGGAATGGAGATTTAACAATATTCTGTTGCCCGACAGCAACGTAAATCAGGCTGGAAGCAACGGATTCATAAAGTATCGCATAAAACCGCTGAACAATCTTGTAAACGGAAATACAATAAAAAACGATGCATATATTTATTTCGATTTCAATTTGCCTGTTGTTACAAATACCGTAAATACTGCAATACAGAACAAGGTTGAGGTGAAGAAAATAACCGCTGATAAGAATTCCGGTATTGAAATTTTCCCGAATCCCAATACAGGTAAATTCTATTTGAATTTCGAAAATAAAAACAATTCACCAATGAAACTTCAGATTACCGATTTGCTTGGAAAGATTGTGTTTTCCGAAATTTCAAATTCAGGCGCAATCGGAATTATTGATTTAAGCGGATATCCGAACGGAATGTATTTATTGAAACTTCAAACCAATGATAAGATTTATTACAGGAAGATTTTGTTGGAAAAATAAATCATAAAAAAGTAAAAATTATCTTGCTTTCCAGACAAATTTATATTATATTTGGTAATCAGTCATTTATCGCAACTTAAATTTACTTTTATGAAAAAAATAAATATACTTCCTGTAATCATTCTGGTGGTTCTTATTAATGTTTTTTGCAATAAAAATATTGCACAAAACAATTGTGCTACTGCAATTATTATTCCTTCATTGCCATATACTGACAGCATATCAACCTGCGGTGCGGGTGCTGATTACGGTGCAGGGCAAGCATGCCTTGATGCGAATTTTACCGGTGAAGATGTTGTTTATAAATTCACACCTACAAAAAATATGTGTGTGAATTTTAATGTTTCACATGGAGGATATGTATGGGATGGAGTTCATTGTGTTGCTCCGTATACATACCCGGGAGCATGCCCGACTGGTTGTTCACCCCCATTTAGTGGTAGTCCATGTACGTGCAATGTATGCGGTTCAAACCAACAACCTGCGGAGGGAATGGCTTTCACGGTATTGGATGGATGTCCAAATGCAGGAGGTAGTTGCATTGATGGAAAATCATATTCCAATATCGCATTGCCAGGTCTTACGGGTTATATGGGCTTATGGGTTGAACAGTTAACTGCATATCAAACTTATTATATAATTATTGATGAAAAGTCAATATCAAAATGTCATAGCTATTCTTTTTCGGTGAATGAAACTATGTGTGTGGATACAACAGCGGCATGTGGAAACAATCTTGATTTTGAATATAAGAATTTTACAAACTGGACAGGTGGAACAGGCACTTGCTGCCCGATAAACATAACAATTCCGGGTATTGTAAGCCATGGCATCAATAGCCCGAATAATGAGGGCACTATATGTCTGCCCGGTTCCGGAGGAGGAACAATTGGTACCGGGGACATTACAGCACAACATTCAATAATAACAGGACCAGAAACCGATCCATATACAGGCAATGTTGTTAAATTAGTGTCACCTAACAGCAGTAATTTTTCTGCCCGTGTTGGTAATGCAAACGTTTGTGCTTATGCATCACAGTTGTGCCATGATTTTGTTGTTACTTCCCAGAATGAGGGATTAACATATATGTACGCTGTTGTTTTTGAAGATCCGGCTCATACATCAGCTGAACAGCCAAGATTTCAGGTAGAAGTAAAAGACCAGGGAGGAAGCATTCTTCCCAATGGCAGTTACTATTTCGTTTCCGGTCCTGGCATTCCGGGGTTTCAAACATATTTAGGTTATTATAATAACACAACGACTGTACATTTTAAAGATTGGACTTATGTTGGAATGGATTTACGTCCTTATCTTGGACAAACCCTCCAGATTTGTTATACAACGGGAGATTGCTCTCCGACAGGGCATTTCGGATATGCATACATTGATGTAACATGCCGTCCTGTCGTTCCGGAAGGGTTTGCATTATGTGGTGAAAGTATGCCCATACAATTATGTGCTCCTCCCGGATATGCAGGATGGACATGGTCAACAGGCGACACAACAGAATGTATCACAAATCCTGCTGCTGCACCCGGAACTCCTTATACGATTACTATAATGTCGATAAACGGATATCAGTCTGTTGTTGAAGATACTCTTAAGCTGATGCAGGTGGATGTTATGAATGATACATATATAAACTGCAATAATAATGTGGCGTTAACCACATCAGTGAATACTTATGCTGATTATATATGGTCGTCAGAACCTCCCGGTTTTCAATCATACAGTCAAAGCCCTGTTGTGAGTCCTGCAGAAACAACAACATACACTGTTATGGTGTCTGCAAAATACAGTTCCTGCCAGATTCAGAAAAAGGTAGTTGTAAACGTTATTAATGGTTTTAGCGCAGATATATTAAAAACAGATGCGTCATGCTTTGGGTGCTCTGATGGCTCGGCAACAGTGTTTGTTTCGGGAGGCACACAGCCGTATACATACTTATGGAGTACCACTCCTGCACAAACAACCGAAACGATTTCAGGTCTTAGCGAAGGGGCATACTCAGTTACAATTACAGATGCTTCAGCATGCCAGACAGTAAAGTATGTTGGGATTGATGTTTTTGTAGGGGTTTCGGATAATACAGGGAAGAACGAATTTTTAGCTTACCCAAATCCGACAAACGATAAACTTTATGTTGAGTTTGAAAACAAAAACAATTCACTAATAAAACTTCAGATTACCAATTTAATTGGGAAAATTATTTATTCCGAAACTTCAGGTTCAGGTACGAACAGAATTATTGATTTAAGCAAACAGCCTAATGGCATGTATTTGCTGAAACTCCAAACCGATGATAAAATTTATTACAGGAAGATATTGTTGGAAAAATAAATTGTAAAAAGCTTTACTAAATTTTCAAAGTTTAGTAAAGCTTTTCTGTTTTGTGGTATTGATTTAAATTATTTTTTTTATCATTTTTATTACTTCATCGGTTTTTATGCTTTCTCCTTTTACGATTAAGTCTGCCTGTTCGTAATATTCTTCGCGTTTCTTCAGTTTTTCGGTAATGAAGTTTACCAGATCTTTATTGTCGCAATCTTTTATTATGGGGCGTTTGTCCTTTTGCTTATAAAGCCTGTCAGCTAGGCTTTTCGGCGACATCTTCAGGTAAATAACCATGCCTGCTTTTTTCATTATTTCTATGTTGTCATAAAAACAAGGAGTGCCTCCGCCTGTGGCAACTACAAAATTATTTTTAAGAATAATTTTATTCAATATATGACTTTCTTTTTTTCTGAATGCGCCTTCGCCTTCGTTTTCGAATATCATGGCAATGGATTTTCCGTATGTGTTTTCGATAATGTCATCCATGTCTATGAATTCAAGCTTCAGCTTGTTTGCAAGCTTCTTGCCAAAGGTTGTCTTTCCGCAGCCCATGAAGCCGATTAAAAACAGTTTATAGTTTTTAGTTTTCAGTTTGGAGTTTGCTTTTTTTGATTGTTGGTTTTTCATGGTTATTAGTAATTAGTCATTGGTCATTAGTGAAAAAGCATTTGATATTATTTAGTTAATTTTTTTAACTGAGAACTAAAAACTGAAAACTGAAAACTGAAAACTGAGAACTGAGAACTGAAAACTGAAAACTGAAAACTGAAAACTGAAAACTGAAAACTGAAAACTGAGAACTGAAAACTGAAAACTGAAAACTGAAAACTGAAAACTGAAAACTGAAAACTGAAAACTATTTTTATATAAACCTGCAAATTACTCTTTTTATTATTTTTGTGCAAAACTTTTTTTATTGTAAAAACTTTAAAATCCAAAATCGTAAATCGGTTACTGTTATGAAAAAACTAAAAAAAATATGCCACAAAGGCACGAAGACACAAAGTTTCACAAAGTTTTTTGCTATTTAATATTTGCTCTTTGCTCTCTGCTCTCTGCTCTCTGCTCTCTGCTCTTCGCTCTTCGCTAATTCCTAATTCCTAAATTTCATTACTGCTATTTTACTATTTTTGCACAAACAAAGCAACTCATGAGCCCTGCTTTCATATTTTTAATTTTTCTTCTTTACTCCGCCCTTTTATTTTTTATAACATGGCTCACTGCACGCAAGGCAAATAATGATACTTATTTCATAGGCAACAAACAATCGCCGTGGTATGTTGTCGCGTACGGGATGATTGGCGCTTCGCTTTCGGGTGTTACTTTTATGTCGGTGCCGGGCTCTGTCGGCGGAACACAGTTTTCATATATGATGGTAGTGTTCGGATACTTGTTCGGATATTTCACAATAGCAACTGTGCTCATGCCGATGTATTACAAATTAAATCTTACATCAATATACACATATCTCAACAAGCGTTTTGGTTTCTGGTCGTATAAAACAGGTGCATTTTTCTTTTTGCTGTCGCGTACAATCGGAGCTTCATTCAGAATGTATCTTGTGATAAACGTTCTTCAGATTTTTGTGTTCGACCAGTGGGGAGTACCTTTCGGAGTTTCTGTTGCGGTTTTTATTGTGCTCATAATTTTATACACATTCGAAGGTGGAGTAAAAACTATCGTCTGGACAGATACGCTCCAGACAACATTCATGCTCCTTGGTGTTGTGCTGTCAATTATTTTTATTACAAGGGAATTAAATCTTAATTTTTCCGAAATCTTCGATTCGGTGCGGCACAGCAAATATTCACAAATCGTTTTCGCCGATTGGCACGATAGCCGTTATTTCCTGAAAAAGTTTTTCGGCGGAATGTTCATCGCAATTGTAATGACAGGTCTTGACCAGGAGATGATGCAGAAAAATCTCAGTTGCCGCAATTTAAAAGAAGCACAAAAAAATATGTTCACTTTCAGCTTCGTGCTTTTGTTTGTCAATGCCATGTTTCTATTTTTGGGTGCAGTTTTGTATATCTACGTCAGCACAAAGGGAATTGCTTTGCCTGCAAAATCCGATGATTTGTTTCCCGTGATTGCTTTTCAGTATTTGAGCCCTGTCGCAGGTTTGGTGTTTATGCTTGGATTGATTTCCGCAGCATATCCAAGTGCCGACGGTGCGTTAACATCTCTTACGACTTCCTTTTGCGTTGATTTTTTAGGACTAAAAGAAAAAGATAATCTTTCCGAAAAACAAAAAAAGAAAATCAGGTACATTGTGCATTTCAGCTTTGCGGCATTATTGCTTGTTGTAATAATGATTTTCAGAGTGGTAAACAATGATGCGGTGGTTAATTCAATTTTCAAGGCGGCGGGTTATACTTATGGTCCTTTACTTGGCTTGTTTGCATTCGGACTTTTCACAAAATTTAAAATTTACGATAAACGCGTTTGGATTGTTGCCATTATATCTCCGGTGGCTTGCTATTTCATAAGCATGTTTTCAAAAGAAATTTTATTCGGTTACGTTTTCGACTTCGAGCTCCTTATCCTCAACGGAATACTAACTTTCGTGGGACTTATAATTATAAAAAAAAATAATAATAAGGAATTGAGTTCTTTTTAAAATTGCCACTAAGACACAAGGACTCTAAGTTTCACAAAGAAAAATCACATTATATAACTAATACGACTTAGTGCAACTTTGTGTCTTCGTGTCTTCGTGTCTTTGTGGCAATAAATTTTTAGCATTGTTTAACTTTTTAAATTATTCACTGTTAACTATTTTTCTTCCTTTTTGTCATACTGTAATTTTTTTGAATTTATTTCTTTTAGGTAACTGGACTATTGT
>JAQUPB010000013.1 GCA_029004185.1 Bacteroidales bacterium
CGGTTTCTTCCTTGTGTGATGAAGAAATATATTCTTTTCGTAAAAGGCAGTTTCGGGAATATTCTTTTAAAAATAAAATCCAGAAAAACGTAAATGTAATTTAATCCAGGCAAGTACTTGTTTATCAGTCTTTTCTTTCTTAGTTCGATTGTTTCAACTTTACTTATAAAGATGCCATCTTCAGGAATTTTGTAATTAACTACTTCAAGGAATTTGTTTATCCTTCGGATATCATTTATTTTCTTTAAGTTTACTATGTTTTTATATTTTTTGTTGTCAATGTTTTCAATATTGAATTTAGTCCTTGTTTTGAGGGCTATTGTAGAATTATCATCAAAATTGCAGTACTGAGAAATAAAGTCGAATACTTCCTGTCCTGAATTTTCTATAATTAGTTTTTTCATTTTCCTGTAAATAGGGCTACAAATTTAACCAAATTATTTGATATAATGCCTTTTGTTCTATATTATAAAAGCATAAAAAGAAAAAAAAAAGTTTACTAATAGTAAAAAATAAATTAATAATGTTACTTTTGAGCTACTGAAACGTAAATTCAACATAAAAGTTATGCATAAAGATACAAGGCCTTCGTGGGATGCCTATTTTATGGAAATAGCCAATACGGTTTCCAAAAGAGCAACCTGCGACAGAGGCAGAAGCGGTTGCGTGATTGTGCGAGACAAACAGATTCTTGTTACCGGTTATGTGGGTTCTCCGGTTGGTTTACCTCATTGCGACGAAGCAGGACACCAAATGAAGAAAGTTATACATGAAGACGACAAAATGACAACTCATTGTGTAAGAACGGTTCATGCCGAGCAAAATGCTATTTGTCAGGCAGCTAAGCTGGGAATAGCTTTGCAGGGGGCAACACTTTATTGCAGGATGACTCCGTGCAGAACCTGTGCAATGATGATAATTAACTGCGGTGTAAAACGTGTGGTTTGCGAAAAGAAATATCATGCAGGCAGTGAATCGGAGCAAATGTTTAAAAAAGCCAAGGTTGTATTAGAATACTTCTCTGAAGAAGTTTTAAATTATAAAAATCAGTAGAAATAAGATATATGTTGGAGTTTTAAAATAAAAAAGCTATCCGATTTACCGGGTAGCTTTTTGTTGTCCGACCTGGGATCGAACCAGGACTCTTCAGATCCAAAACCTGACGTGTTGCCAGTTACACCATCGGACAATATTATTGCAAAATTATAAAATAAATTCGAGTTACAAAATATTTTTTCAAACAACTACAAACCAAGAATATCACTTATTTCCCGCATTGCATTTATACTTATTTCTGCAAATTCATTTATCGGAATTCCGATTTGCTCACATTCCATTATAGTCTCGCGATTAACTGATGCCGCAAAAGCTTTTTCTTTCATTCTCTTGGTAACGGACTTCGTCTTAATGCTTTGGATTTTTTTATCGGGATAAACCAATGTTGTTGCAACTATAAGTCCCGTAATAGTTTCGCCTGCTGCCAGAGCATGCTGAAACTTTGTACTCCTTTTAATTCCCGTTGCGTCTTCATTGTGCATTTTTATTGCTTCAATAATTTCATCATCAATATTTTTGTTCTTCAGAATATTTACGGCTTCGAGTCCGTGAGTATGCATATCGGCATTTGTCGCCTCAACGTCTATGTCGTGCAGCAAACCGGCCAGTCCCCATTTTTCTTCGTCTTCGTTAAGCCGGCGTGCCAAAGCTCTGAGCACTGCTTCGGATGCATACGAATGATTCAGCATTCTTTCATTTTTTACGTGTTCTTTTAAAAGCGACAGCGCTTCTTCTCTTGATATTGACATGGTATTTTGTTTTTAAAGTGAGAAATTTATTTTATTACACATCACAAAAATATTAATACTTTTGTTAAATAAAGTTTTTTTATTAAAACTTTATAACTTTTTAACTTTAAGAACTTTCATACTTATTTGTAATGAGCTGGTACAATTTTCATACACACACTGAGTTTTGCGACGGCAGTGAACATCCCGAAAAATATGTCGAAGTAGCAATTAATAAAAACATGCGCGCATTAGGATTTTCGGGACATGCTCCTCTAAACTGGGGCAGCGGATGGTGCATAAAAGAAAACGAACTTCAGGAATATTGCAGTACAGTACAATCTTTAAAGAAAAAATATAAAGAAAAAATAAATATTTATCTCGGTCTGGAGATTGATTTTATTCCCGGTTTAAGCAAGGATTTTGATGACATAAGAAAAAAATGCGAACTCGATTATTGTATCGGTTCCGTGCATCTTGTCAGAAGAGAAGGATCTCATGACCTCTGGTTTATTGATGGTCCCGATAAAAATTATATTGAGGGATTGAAAAATGTTTTTGATAATGACGTAAAACTTGCAGTGGAAAATTATTATCGTCAGATTATGGAAATGGTTATTACTCAAAAGCCCGATGTAATAGGTCATCTTGATAAAATTAAAATGAACAATAAAGGCAGATATTTTAAAGGTGATGAACAATGGTATAAAGATATGGTGTTGCAAACTCTTGATGTTATCGCCGAATCGGGAAAAATAATGGAAGTTAACACACGCGGTATTTATAAAGGCAGAACAAAATCATTATTTCCCGAAAACTGGATAATAGGGGAGAGCCTGAAAAGAAAAATTCCCGTAACAATAAATTCCGACACTCACAAACCTCCCGAACTTATAAATTATTTTAATGAAGCCGCTGCGATTTTAAAACAAATTGGTTACAACGAAATTTATTTCTTCAACGGCAAAAGCTGGATTGTAAAGGCATTTGATGAAAACGGAATTTGTTAAATAATATAAACAAACATCTCCCGAGTTTTTAACTGTAAACTGAGAACTGTAAACTAGAAACTTTTTAATCCTCCTATGGCTGGCAGTTATATTCACATCCCTTTCTGCAAAAGTAAATGCAACTACTGCAACTTTTACTCAGTTGCTTCTCTGGAACTAAAAGCGGATTATATTAATGCGTTGTTGAAAGAAATTGAGTTGCAGAAAGATTATTTGAAGAATGAAAAGGTGGAAACTATTTATTTCGGCGGCGGGACACCTTCATTATTAAGTTCGGATGAGATAAACAAAATAATAAACGGGATAAAAAAATATTTTGAAATCGAAACAAATCCCGAAATAACACTCGAAGTAAATCCTGAAAGTTTGAGTAAGGAAAAAGCAAAAGAAATTTCGGAAACACTGATAAATCGCTTGAGCATTGGTGTGCAGTCGTTATTTGATGATGATTTGAAATATATAGGGAGAATTCATAATGCAAAACAATCACTTGAAGCAATAAAAAATGCAAAGGAATATGGGTTTAAGAATTTAAGTATTGACTTGATTTATGGAATCCCGACATTGACAAATGAAAAATGGATTTCGAATCTGGAACAAATGTTTCTTCTTGAAGTACCTCATATTTCAGCATATTCATTGACTGCCGAACCGAATACTCCTCTTTTTAATTCTATAGAAAAAGGAAAATTAAATAAAATTGATGAAGAGAAAACTGCCGTGCAATTTGAAATACTAATGAAATTGATGTCGGAAAATAATTATGTTCATTACGAAATTTCAAATTTCTGCAAAGAAGGATTTTACTCAAAGCACAACAGCAGTTACTGGAAACAAAAGAAATATCTCGGCATTGGGGCATCAGCGCATTCGTATAATGAAATTTCAAGACAGTGGAATGTTTCAGATAATAAAAAATATATAAACTCATTAAAAAATAATACTATTCCTTTCGAAAAGGAAATATTGACCGAGAATCAAAAATACAATGAATATATTCTTACAACAATGAGAACCATTTGGGGAACTGACGCCGATTACATTAAAAATAATTTTGGTGAATTCTATTCGGGATATTTTATATGTCAAAGCGACAAATTCGTAAAAAGCGAAAAAATGATAAATAAAAATAATATTTTTGTGCTTTCCAATGATGGAAAAATTATTGCAGATACAATAATCAGCAGTTTGTTTATATGAGAAAATTTATTCCATTTATATTGATTTTGGTTTTTTGCGGTTGCAATAAATATTTTCGAAATTATTCATACGATGACAATGATGCGTTGTATGAGTGTTTGAGCAAACTTCCTTCCGATACCATTTTGAACATTAAATCTTATGATGGTTCCAATCAGGTTATGCATCCCGACATCTGCGTATTTCTTGACAGCATGGGGAAAACAAAATTCTGCATGGTTCTTACTCCTTATCCTTACCAGAATGCTAAAGTTGAAAATCCCTGCATATACATAAGCAGCGACGGATTAAATTTTTACGAAGAGAAGAAAAATCTGAATCCTCTCGTTGCCACTCCGGCGTACGACCATAATGACGACCCTGATATATTTTATGATACGTTACAGAAAAAATATTTTATTTTTTATCTTGAAACAATGCGTCCCGATTCGCAGAATATTAAATTGCTGGAAAGTTCCGACAGGGTTAACTGGAATAGCAAAACAGTAGTTCATTACACATTGATAAACAGTGAGAAATTTGTTTTGTCTCCTGCTGTTACAACAGGTAATTGCGGAAAGTACTTTTTATTTTATGTTAGCCGCAATGAAAGCACTGCAAGGGAAAAAATACAATTTTTTAAAAGCCCAAAAATAAATGAATGGGATAAAAATAAATTTTATAAAACAAATATTAATTTACCGGATAGCTTTTCACCATGGCATTTGAATATCATTAAATATAAATCATTTTATTATATGATTTGCAACGGTTACTGGGGAAAGGAGCCATTCTGGAAAGATCCGAACATAGATAAGTATACCAATTTGCTTTTTAAAAGCAGGAATCTGAAAAGATGGAAGTTTGAAAAAAACATACTTGAATGTAAAGATATTCCTTCAGCTGAATGCAGATATGCATACCGTAGTACGGGTATAATTTGTAAAAATTTGATGGTGATTTGGTATAGTTATAGCGATAGGCAAAACCGCTGGTATACAGGAATAAAAAAATATTTTCTTTATTAGAAATAATGAATGATTACTTATGCAATCATTGTATCACAATAGTTCTTTCTGTCACTAATGAGCTGGTCTGAAGTTTAAGCAAATAAATACCTTTCGAAATATTATCAGGTTTGATATTTAGTAAATTCATGCCTGAATTAACATTGAAATTTCCCGAATAAATTATTTGTCCTGTAAGATTTGATATTTTGATTTTTGCAATACAGGTTTTTTCGGAATTCATATAAATGTAAAAATTACCGTTGCTCGGATTAGGAAAAACATTTAAATAAACATCCGGTTTTGTTTTTGCGTTTTTAAAACCTGTTTGGTTGCAAACAATGAAAAGGTGAGGGGCATCTTGTCCTATAAAAGGATGAAAAGCAATTTTGCCTGAATCGTCTTCGGCTTTAATATAATAATAAATGTTGCTGCCTGCTGTTTGTATAGGTATTATTGCTTTATAGCTAACGGAATCCAGTTTTGTCATTATCAGAGAATCCCATTGTCCGCTGTTTGTTTTATATTTTACGATTGGAAAATTCGCTTTTAGTGAACGTCCCCCGTATGAAATGATTTTTGTATTTATGTAATATCCGCTGTCGGAACATAATGTATCGTATAATGGAATGTGGTTTATGTATAACATTTTTCTGTCAGCAATTTCATGAACCCTGCAATGCAGTGCATCTGTATTATACCATTGCTGGCTGCCTGAAGAAGTGTATCCGGTAACAGTATATCCGGGTAACGCATTTTTATAAACGTTTAAAGCATCGTTGTCATATGCGTCGCCTTTTATTGCTACAAAAACTTTATTGTTGCAGATAAAGGAATTTGTATAAGGTTCTTTATTCGGACTGTAAGTTCTGAATACCTTGTATTTGTATCCGTATGAACAATTTGTGTTTGAAAAGTAAGTTGCTGCTGCTTCATATTTGTAATAGTTTGTGTCTGAAGTAGGAACTTGCCCGATAAGGATTTTATCAACAGCCAAGAACTTTCCCCAGCAGTCAACATGTTTGATGTATTCGCCCATCGGGTCGTTGTAAATTATATAATTGTCTATGCCAAGGAAGTCGTGCATCTTCTGGTTTATTTGAATTTGCGATAAAGAAGGATTTTCTTCAAGAACAAGCTCAGTTGAAACGGCAATCCCCATACCGTCTGTCATATAATTCCCTCCTGTATGTATTACTCCCATTTCATAAATTGATGTATTTAAAAATTGTGCTTCTTTTGAGGGAATTGCATCATCATTTGGCCGGGGTCTGTTGTATGGAAAATCAATAACTGCAACTTTGTTATTTCCATCAGCAACAAACCATCCGCTGTAATCTCTTGTCCACCACGAGTCAACAGGTGCAATCAGGAATAAGCAATTAGCAGTGTTTACGCTGTTAGTTTGCAATGTATTTTTTACGGAATTTGCTTCGCTTTGATTTGCAACAATGATAATTACTTTTACATCTTTTGCCAGTTCTTTTATCACTGTGTATGGTATCCCGAAACCACCGTCATATGCAATAATAACCGCTTCGGTGGGTTCGAATTCCGCAATATTTCTTACGGGAGCTACAGGGGGATTGGTTTCAGCGTAAATTATTCCTTTTTCTTTAAGAAGTTGCTTTTCTTTTTCGTTCAGGTGATGAGTAAGTCCCTTTGGCGAGATGTAGTATTCTTGAGAAAATGAAATCTTGTTGGATAATATCAGAATAATTAAAAGAAAATAAAAATATCTCATATTATTTTAATAAAATAAAATTTCAATAAGTCAAAAATAATAGAATAAGTTCATAAAACAAAAAAGAAGCTACAACTTTAGCAGCTTCCTTTTTATATGAAAAATATCCTAATGTCACTTTTTTGGTACTGTCTTGGGTTTTGGTGTTGGTTTTGTTGCCGGTTTTGGTTTTTGCATCGGTAATGTATCATTTACTATTGGCGTCTGTATGGGAACGGAAGAAGTATCGTATATGATTCCCAATGCAGTGTCAACCGGAAGATTATTAGGATTGGTTATCGGTTTTTTTGTATTGTCAGCAGGCTTAGTTGTTTGCGGTTTTGGAGTTGTTGTAGTTGGCTTAGTTGTTGTTGCCGGTTTTTTGTCTGATTTCTTTTTATATGGTTTTCCCATTTTGTCAACAATTGCTTCGCTGATTATCGTTGTATATTGGTCTTCTTTTTTTGATAATTTAACCTGATAATAATCATCTCTTATTGCAGTTACAACATGTCTTGCTTTTACGATTTTTTGTTTTTTGAAGTTTGTATTGATGTATCCATAAACCAGATCAGGCAAATTATTGGGATCCATTTCCGTATGAGTTTTTACCCAAATGCCATCGGGCGTATATTCTGCTTTTGTAGTATCGTTATCTATTGCTTTCGGAATTTTAAACATTCCCACATAGTTATTGCCTAAAGAAAACCATTTTATGAATTCCGGATTTTTGAATTTTTTCTTCAGGTTTGCAATTACTTTTGGCGGAACTTCGGTTTCCTTTACCGATTTCAGAATTTCTTCAGGTGTTGAATTATCTGTAGTTTTATATTTTGCTTTTTCAGCTTTTTCTTTTTCTTCTTTCAGTCGTTTCGCCTCTTCGGCTTTCTGTTCTTTCATCTTCTTGGCTTCTTCTGCCTTTGCTTTATCAGCTATTTCTTTTTCTTCTTTTTGTTTTTTTAATTCTTCAGCTTTTGCTTTATCAGCTATTTCTTTTTCTTCTTTTTGTTTTTTTAATTCTTCGGCTTTTGCTTTATCAGCTATTTCTTTTTCTTCTTTTTGTTTTTTTAATTCTTCGGCTTTTTCCTTATCAGCTATTTCTTTTTCTTCTTTTTGTTTTTTTAGTTCCTCAGCTTTTGCTTTTTCAGTATTTGCTTTTTCTTCTAGTTCTTTTTTCTTTAATAATTCAGCTTTTTTTAACTCTTTGGCATTTGCTTCTGCAACAGTTTTTGGTGATATATTATAAATGATGGAATCACTTGATTTCGGAACACTGTCCGGATTTTCAATATGGTATCCCTTGAAGGTAAAGTAGGTGTTCTGTACTGCTGTTTCCCCTTTTTTGATGACATTGACAAAAAATATATTATTGCCACTACTACTTTTCATCATGAAGGCATCTTTTATAGTATAATTATTTGGAGATAATGTTGTGTCCAAATAATATGTAACAGGATATGGCAGACTTTTGGGGATTACACTTTTGGGTTTAAAAGTTAAATCTTCTGTTTTTTTAGTATTAACGGTAACTTCTTCTTCTTGCTTGTTAGTAGGAGCAACAGTTTTTATAGCAGTTTTGTTTTTAGGACTGTAGTCACCGTTATCAAAGCTTGCACCCTGCTGGTCGCTGGTAGATATCACTCCTCCGGTTGTTTTAAAAGTCATTTCAATTAATCCATCTATGCCTATTTCTTTAACCGAAACATAGTAAGACATTCCTGAAGGTTTTTCTTTCAGATATGTGTCTTTTATTTTAAAAAGAATGTTTGAAGGGTCATTAAAAAATGTTTTCTTGATGAACTCACTTGTTGCTCCGGGCAATTCTTTTGAACTTATTGGTGTTGCTGTTTCAATCCATTTTCCATCTGCACTGAAAGTTGCTTTTGCGTCATTTCCATCAAGTTTAAAAGATGCGACATAATTCGTATCAACAACATTCCATATGGGTTTGGCTTGTGGATATTTTTTTGCAAAGCTTGTTGAAACTTCTTCGGGGATATTAGATGGTTTTGAGCTTGCAGATGGTTTTGTGGTTGCAGGTGGTTTTTTTGTATTAACAGTAAATTCTTCTTCTTTTTTTACTTTTTCCTCTTTTACTTTTTCTTTTTTCTGGTTAGCGGGGGCAACAGTTTTTACGGCTGTTATGTTTTTGGGATTATATTCGCCCTTATTAAAACTCTCTCCCTGCTGGTCGCTGGTGGATATCACAGTTCCGTTTGATTTAAAAGTCATTTCAATTAAACCTTCTATACCTATTTCTTTAACCGAAACATAATAAATCATTCCTGCAGGTGTTTCTTTCAGGTAAGTATCTTTTATTTTAAAAAGAATGTTTGACGGGTCAGTAAAAAATGTTTTATTGATAAACTCACTTACTGTTCCCGGTAGTTCTTTTGAACTTATTGGTGTTGCTGTTTCGAGCCATGTTCCGTTTTGGCTGAAAACTGCTTTTGTTTCATTTCCCTCAAACTTAAATGATGCGACATAATTAGTGTCAACAAATGTCCATGACGGTTTTATTTGTGGATATTTTTTTGCGAAGCTTGTTGAAACTTCTCCCGGAGCTGTAACAGTTTTTTGAGCAAATGAATTGCTTATGAAGATTCCTGCTATGATAAAAGTTAAAATTATTTTTTTCATAAACATAAAATTTTAAAAAAGTTGAATGTTATTTTATATTATCTGCAAAATTACAAAAAAAATGCCAAAAATTAAAAATTAAAAATTTGAATTTTAAAAAGTTGTGTGCAAATTACAATAAAATTCTTTATGTTTTTTAATAAAGTATTATTTTTTTTTAAAAGCCATATAAAGAATGGCCACACCAAAGGTGATTCTTTTGTATCTGCAATCTGCAAATTCAAGTTTTTCAAGTATTTCAACAAACTCTTTTTCTTTGGGGAAAGCAGTTGCCGAATCATACAGATATTCATACGCATTAATATCATTTGATAATTTCTTTCCAATAAACGGAACTATCTTTTTGAAGTAAAATTCATACAATTCTTTAATAACAGGGATTTTGGGTTTCGAAAATTCAAGTATTACAACAAAACCGTTGGGTTTTAAAGCTCTGTGTATTTCTTTCAACCCTTTCTCGAGGTTTTCGAAGTTTCTTACGCCGAAACAAACTGTTACCGCATCAAAAGTGTTGTCCCCGAATTCAAGATTCTCTGCATCAGCTTTAATGATTTCTATTTTATTTTCGAGTTTTCTTTTTTTTATTTTTTTAATTGCAACGGCAATCATTTCTTCGGAAATATCCACTCCTGTGATTTTGTCGGGATTTGCCTTAATAGCATGAATTGCCATGTCGCCGCTGCCTGTTGCAATATCAAGTATGGTTTTGGGCTTGTATTTCTTTAAAACTTTTACGACTTTTCTTCTCCATAAAATGTCAAATCCTCCGGAGAGCAAGTGATTTAGGAAATCATACCTGTGGGCAATATTGTTGAACATTGCCTCAATAGTTTTTTTGTCTTTGGAAATATTGCTTTTCAACTTATTCTTCGGATATATAATTAAGAAGAAATTCAGTGAATTCTTTTAAGATTAACATTTCGGGCCGGTGATATCATTAAAGGATATTGTTCAAATGTTATCAAACTTGAGTCGAGTCCGTATGCTTTTACATCGGGTAAACTTATGTGGCGTAAATAAAAATATGCATCAAGAACAATCTTTTCATAAATACCCAGATCATTGTCGTGTGATAAAGTTTCTTCAATGAACACAAAACGAAAATCTCCGGTAACTTCAGTTTTATTCAGAGAATCGTAACGGCTTTTTATATTTATTTCTTTATTTTCAACCATGTCATTTAACACCTTTCTGAACATAATATTTAATCTTGGAATTACTCTAAAGCCGAGTTTGAAATCAATACGGTATGCGGTTTTATGAATTAATTCAGTTACTTTGTAATCTCGCATATGTGGTTCGTCATGTACGTCAACGTGAAGAAACCAATATAAATCAGCTCTTTTGGGATGTTTTTCAATTATTGAATAAAAAACTTTTGCTTCAATTTCGTTTATCCTGTCGGCTTTAATTACATATACCAAATGAGTTGCGAATTTCGGAATAGATTTGTCTTTTGAAATTTCAGACAGGAGTTTTAGGTATTTATCAACATAAATAAAGTGCAGATATTTATTGCGGATTTTGCGTCCGTGATACCAGAAGTACATTATTGTTGATAGTAAAGTTGCAATAAATAAGGTAATCCATCCTCCATTGGTAAATTTCTTGAGATTTGCAATTAAGAAAGATGCTTCAATAAAAACGAATGTAGATAAAATAAGGATTATGAAAATTATGTTGTAGCGCTTGAGCACCATATAATAACTTAGCAGCAGTGTAGTCATAAGCATTGTAAAAATTATTGCCAAACCATAAGCGGCTTCCATTTTTGATGAATCCTGTAAATAAAGCACAACACCGCAACATCCTAAAAATAATATCCAGTTTACGGTTGGTATATATAGCTGCCCCCTTTGATTTGTGGGGTATGCTATTCTCATTTTAGGCCAGAAATTAAGATGTACAGCTTCACTTATCAGTGTGTAAGCTCCGCTTATAATTGCCTGACTTGCTATAATTGAAGCAATTGTTGCAATGATAATGCTCGGTATTAAAAACCAGTCAGGTACAACCCTGAAAAATGGATTTGTTCCATTGAGTGTTTCCCCTGAATGGTTTATCAACCAGGCTGTTTGACCAAAGTAATTTATAAGTAAGGTTATTTTTACGAACAACCAGCTGACCCTGATATTGTTTCTGCCGCAGTGTCCTATGTCAGAATACAACGCTTCGGCACCGGTTGTACACAGGAAAATAGCACCGAGTAGCCAGAAGCCACCGGGATAATGCACAAGTAAATTATAAGCGTAATAAGGATTTATAGCTTTGAAAACCCACATGTTTCCGGGAAGATGAATGCCTCCGATTACAGCAAGCATTGTAAACCATATAACCATAATAGGTCCAAATGACTCTCCTACAACAACAGTTCCGAACTGTTGAAAGAAAAATAATGCACACAGAATAATCAAAACAATCGGAACGGTTTCAATATTAGGATATATTGCTTTCAATCCTTCCACAGAAGAAGAAATTGTAATTGCAGGTGTTATTATTCCGTCTGCCAGAAGCATGCTCCCGCCTATTATTGCAGGTAAAATAAGCCATTTTACTTTTGTCCTTTTAACGAGTGCATAAAGTGAGAAAATACCGCCTTCCCCTTTGTTGTCGGCTTTAAGGGTTAAATAAATATATTTTATCGAAGTTTGAAAAGTTAATGTCCAGAAAATACATGAAACTGCACCTAAAGACATGTTCGTGTCAATGGGTGCATGTCCGGTAACTGCTCTTAAAACGGAAAGGGGTGATGTGCCAAGGTCTCCGAAAACAATACCAAGTGCAATTATTACTCCGGGGAAAGTTATTTTATTTAATTTTTTTAATGCTTCACTTGTCATAAAGAAAATAAAGGAGTGCAAATTTAATTCTTTTTTGTTATATACATTATTTATATCGAAATTATTTTTTGTTTTTTTTGCCTTGCATTTTTAGTATTTTTGCGTGTTTTATAAATTAAAATGAAAAAATCGGAAAACAAAATATTAATAGTTGATTCGGTTCATGATTTTCTGTTAAAAGGACTGGAAAAAATGGGGTTTTTATGCATTTATTCACCGGGTATAACGAGAAATGAAATAGAAAACAAAATACACGATTGTTTCGGTATTATTTTGAGAAGTAAGACCAGAATTGACAGCGATCTTATTAATAAAGCAAGGAAATTGAAATTTATTGCAAGAATAGGTTCCGGAATGGAAAATATTGATGTGAGATACGCCGAAAAAAAAGGAATTTGTTGCATCAATTCTCCCGAAGGAAACAGAGATGCAGTGGGGGAACATGCTCTTGGACTGTTACTGTCGTTATTGAAAAATATTAATAAGGCTGATAAAGAGATAAAAAAGAAAATATGGGGCAGAAAGGAAAATAAAGGTATTGAGGTTTCGGGGAAAACAATAGGCATTATCGGATACGGAAATACAGGAAATGCATTTGCTAAGCGATTATCGGGATTTGACGCAAAAATTCTGGCGTATGATAAATATAAAAAGAAATATTCCGATAAATATGTAAAAGAAACAAACCTTAATACTTTATTCAGTGAAGCCGATGTTTTTAGCATTCATCTTCCTCTAACAAATGAAACGCATTACATGGTTGATGATAATTTTTTAAAGAAATTCAAAAAAAATATTTATCTGATAAATACTTCAAGAGGACAAATTGTAAAAACCGATGATTTGGTGAAAAACCTGAAGACGGGCAAAATCCGTGGAGCAGCACTTGATGTTCTGGAGTACGAAAGTTCTACGTTTGAAAAACTAAATAATACAAATAACAAAAGTTTTAAATACCTTATTAATTCCGATAAGGTTATTTTAACGCCTCACATTGCAGGGCAAACAGATGAATCGGCTTTAAAACATGCAAAGGTGATTTTGGGAAAGATTAAGAGAGAGATACATTTTAAAAGATAATTCATAAATTTGTTTTTTTAAATTAAGCAAGATAAAAATGCAAAACACGGATTTTGATAAAATAATAAAGCAACTTGGCAGCACGAAAGAATACGAATTTTTGTATCATCGTACGTTTCATGAAATTCCTATGCCATCTATTGCAGAACTTAATGAAGTTGTTTCTTTATTGAGGGGAGTTTTGTTTCCCGGTTATTTCGGAAATTCAGATGTCCGTCCCGAATCATTGAATTATTACATAGGAGCCAATATTGATAAAATATACAAATTGCTTTCTGAACAGATAAAAAGAGGTTTTTGTTTTTTGTGTGAAAAAGATGAGAATGCATGTTTGAATTGTGAAAATAAATCAAAGGAAATAGCAAAGGAATTTATTTCAAGATTGCCAAAAATAAAACATTTGCTTTCAACCGATGTGATAGCGGCATTTAACGGCGACCCTGCAGCAAAAACATACGGAGAAGCAATATTTTGTTATCCCAGTATACATGCAGTAACTAATTACCGCATCGGACATGAGCTGGTTTTGCTTGATGTTCCTTTGATACCACGCATAATCACCGAAATGTCGCACTCCGAAACGGGCATTGATATTCATCCCGGCGCAACAATTGATGAATTTTTCTTTATTGACCATGGTACAGGTGTCGTTATTGGCGAAACAACAATAATAGGAAAGAATGTAAGGATTTATCAGGGGGTAACACTTGGAGCAAAAAGCTTCCCTGTTGATGAAAAGGGCAATCCCATGAAAGGTGTTCCGCGGCATCCGGTTGTTGAGGATGATGTTATTATTTATTCTAATGCTACGTTGCTCGGAAGAATTACTATAGGCAAGGGTTCTGTTATAGGTGGCAATATGTGGATAACAAAAGATGTTGCTCCCGGTACGAAAGTTATGCAAAATAAACAGGAATAATCTAAAATATATGAAAACAAAAATCTTTGTTATTGCAGTTTTATTGCAATACGCATTTAACATTTACTCTCAGGATTTAAATAAAAAAACTACCGATTCGGTTTCGGGCAAGGAGATTCTTATCGGATTATGTGATTTGAATGGATTTAAAACAGTTGAATTTATTGATTCGTATATTAACGAATACGAATTGTATAAGGTTAATACTTTGATTCTTGAAAAAATAGATTCATTGTTGAAACTTAAGGAAAATGAAAATATCAGAATCAAAATCGTATTAGGTACGTGGTGCGGTGACAGTAAAGAACAGGTTCCGAGATTTGTCAAAATACTTAACATAATAAATTTTAATTCGGGAAAAATAGAATTTGTTTGTGTTGACAGAAAGAAAAAGGCAGGAGATGTTCAAATTGCAGATTTGAAAATAGAAAAAGTTCCTACGTTTATCATTTACAATAATGCAAAAGAAATCGGAAGAATTATTGAAACTCCGGTAAAAACACTTGAGGAAGATTTGTTGAAAATACTCCGATCACCGGTTACCGGTCACTGATTACTGAATTCAACAGCATTTTATAAAGCAGTGATTGCATCGTGAAAGTTCCCCGCGCAGGCGCTTTGAAACCAAATCATTCATTCTTTCTTTCAACGGTTCGATGTTTATTTTATTTATTATTTCGGATGCATATGTGTGCATAAGCATCATCCTGGCTTCTTCATTGCTTATACCACGGGAACGCAGGTAAAACAATGCATCCTGATCTAATTGTCCGATTGTGGCTCCATGACTGCATTTTACATCATCGGCATAGATTTCAAGTTGTGGTTCTGAATTTACCGAAGCACTGTCACTGAGCAATAAATTGTTGTTTGCCTGATATGCCGTTGTTTTCTGGGCATCGGGCTGAACCAGAATCTTTCCCCTGAAAACTCCTTCCGATTTATCATCTAAAATTCCTTTGTATTTTTCATTACTTGTACAATTCGGAAATGCATGTTCAATATAGGTATGATTATCTATGTGTTGTTCTTTGTCGCTCAAATAGAGTCCGTACAAATTAGTCTGGCATCCTTCGGCGTTTTGCTTTACATTAAGATTGTTTCTTATGAATCCGCCGTGTAAAGTAACTACATTGGATAAAAATTTACTGCTTCTTTCCTGCTGTACTTGTGTAATAGTGTTCTGCGAAGTATTGTTGCTCGAATTTTGAATTTTATAATAATCTACTTTTGCATTTTCGCCTACAAATATTTCAGATGCGGCATTTGTAAAACTTTTGTTGAAATGCAGCGAATGGTCGCAAATAACTATTTTTGCCTGAGAATTCTTTTCGGCAACAATAAGATTTCTGTGCTGAACAATTATGTCTTCCGTAGAATAAACAATGTAAACAAGCTGAATGGGTTTTTCAAGAATTAAATTTTCGGGAACGTAAATAAATATTCCGTCTTTTGCTAATGCGGTATTTAAGGCAGAAAGACCATCATTTGCATTATCAATATATTTTGAAAAATATTTTTCAACTATTTCGGGATATTTTTTTTGTGCTTCAGCAATACTTCCTACAATCAAACCGTTTTCATATTCGTTAATTAACTTCAACTGCTGGGGAAACCAGCCGTTAATAATCACGAACATATAAGTATCCAGTTGCGGAACATCACATTTGAAAAAATCATCAATATTATATTCTATTTTTGGCGGTTCAAGGGAAAAAGCATATTCGGGCTTTATGACTTTTTGAATATCTGTATGCAGCCATTCTTCATTCTTTGTTGTCGGGATACCGGTTTTTTTGAAATTTTCGATTGCTTCCAAACGTAAAATTTTAAGATAATCTGAATTATCTGAAATTAAGTTGCTTTTGTTTTTCTCGAAAATTTCAATAAATCTATTCATGTCAATTATTTTACCTCCATTGTAAATTCGAAATACTCTTTTGCTTCTTTGTCTTTGCTGTCAGTATTTTTAAACTCTATAATAAATTTATTATTTTCAATCCATCTTGCATTCGAAGGAATGTATTTATTTTTTAGATTAAAACCGCCAATTAAAATAAAATTGTAATCAGTTATTTCATAATAAGAGATTATGTCTTGTGTCTTGTTTTTAACATTGGGCAGTGCTAACGAAATAAATTTATTTCCGTTTTCAGAGAAATGGGGCATTCCGTCTAATATAACACGAGTTGATGAGATTTTGTTATATAAAATATATTTATATCTGTTTTCATGTCCGACGTAAATTAAGCAACTGTTTGATTTGGGATAATAATTATCAAATGTGTATCCGTAGTTTTGTGTTGAGTCAATATTATTTTCATTACCTATAAAAGTGTATTTGTTGAAAACTTTAAGCGTGTCTTTATTTCTTTTAAAAATGGTTTTGTATTTATTAGCAAATTGTTTTTCAATTTTTTCCTGTGCTTCAAAATAATTTCCGGAACTATTATATGCTTTTTCTTTTATTTTTTCATAGTCGTTTTTCACAAGCTTATAATCAATCTTCTTAATGTGTATTTTATATTTTCCGATATCAATAATACTTGTGTTTTCAATATCAATGCAAATATTTTTAAAAACTGATTTCTTGATCGAATCTTTCTTTAATGTATCTGTTTTTTTTGTATCATTCTTTTCAGAAACCTTGTTGTTATTGCAGGAAAATAAAATTCCAAAACAAATCACATATAACAAGCGGTTCAATTGTGTTTCAATAATAATTTTCATAAACATTATTCGATTTCTTTTTTAATCCAATCGTATCCTTTTATTTCAAGCTCGATAGCAAGTTCCTTGCCTCCTGATTTTACGAATTTGCCGTCATACAAAACATGAACATAATCCGGAATTATATATTCGAGCAGCCTTTGGTAATGGGTAATCACAATAGTTGCATTGTCTTTTGTTTTTAATTTATTGATTCCGTTTGCCACAACACGCAATGCATCAATATCAAGTCCGGAGTCTGTTTCGTCAAGTATGGCAAGTGTCGGCTCGAGCATAGCCATCTGGAAAATTTCGTTTTTCTTTTTTTCGCCGCCCGAAAAACCTTCGTTCACAGAACGGTTTTCCATTTTCTTTTCAAATTCAACTAAAAGTTTTTTTCTTTCAATAAGTTCCATGAATTGCATTGAGTCAAGTGGTTCCTGATTTCTGTATTTGCGTATTTCATTTATGGCTGTACGCATGAATGTAAGCATGCTTACTCCGGGAATTTCAACCGGATACTGAAAACCAAGAAACATTCCTTCTCTTGCCCTTTCTTCTGGCGATATCTTTAAAAGATTCTTTCCTTTATATTTCACTTCACCCGAAGTAACTTCGAAGATTTCACGTCCTGCAAGAACTGAAGCCAGTGTGCTTTTGCCCGAACCATTAGGTCCCATTATCGCATGCACTTCTCCTGCTTTAACTTCCAGATTAATTCCTTTCAGGATTTCTTTGTTGCTAACCGATACTCGTAGATTTTTTATTGATAACATAATTTTATTTTTTTAACTCTGCGTTCTTAGCGTCTTTGCGAGATAAAAAAGTTTCTCGCAGAGTTACGCAAAGTTAAAACGCAAAGAACGCAGAGATTTTTTATTATTAATTATTCACTATTAATTATTAATTAACCGACACTACCCTCCAGACTTACCGAAAGTAGCTTCTGTGCTTCCACGGCAAACTCCATAGGTAATTTATTTAAAACTTCTTTTGCATATCCGTTTACAATCAACCGTATTGCATTTTCGGTATCAATGCCTCTTTGCTGACAGTAAAACAACTGGTCTTCGGAGATTTTTGAAGTCGTTGCTTCATGTTCTACAACAGAAGTTTTATTTTTCACATCAATGTAAGGAAATGTATGTGCCCCGCATTTGTCGCCCATAAGTAACGAATCGCATTGGGTATAATTTCGTGAATTTTCCGCTTTCCGGGCAACTTTTATAAGTCCTCTGTATGTATTTTGTCCTTTGCCTGCCGATATTCCTTTTGAAATAACTGTGCTTTTTGTGTTCTTTCCGAGGTGAATCATTTTTGTTCCTGTATCTGCCTGCTGGTAATTGTTTGTAACAGCAACGGAATAAAATTCGCCGACAGAACCTTCTCCTTTCAAAACACAACTCGGGTATTTCCATGTAATTGCAGAGCCCGTTTCAACCTGTGTCCATGAAATTTTGGATTTCTTGCCTTTACATATTCCACGTTTTGTAACAAAATTATAAATACCGCCTTTACCTTCTTTGTTTCCCGGATACCAGTTCTGAACTGTTGAGTATTTAACTTCTGCATTGTCGAGTGCTATGATTTCAACAACTGCTGCATGCAATTGGTTTTCGTCACGCACAGGAGCGGTGCATCCTTCGAGATAACTCACGTATGAACTTTCATCGGCGATGATTAATGTTCTCTCAAACTGACCTGTTTTTAATGCATTTATCCTGAAATATGTTGATAATTCCATTGGACATCGAACGCCTTTCGGGATATAGCAAAATGAACCATCGCTGAAAACAGCAGTATTCAGTGCTGCAAAAAAATTATCGGTAAACGGAACAACACTGCCAAGATATTTTTTTATTAAATCGGGATGATTTTTTATTGCTTCGTTTATTGAGCAAAAAATAATTCCGAGTTTTGAAAGAGTTTCGGTAAAAGTAGTTTTAACGGAAATGCTGTCCATTACCGCATCCACCGCAACACCCGACAACAGCAGTTGTTCTTCAAGCGAAATGCCGAGTTTATCAAAAGTCTTTTTCAGTTCGGGGTCAACGCCTGTTGGTGTTGGTTTATTTTGTTTGGGTGCGGCATAATAAAATATATCCTGATAATCTATTGCGGGATATTTAAGATGTGCCCAGCGTGGCTCGTGCATCTTTTTCCAATAACGGAATGCTTTTAAACGAATGTCGAGCATGAAATCAGGTTCCTGCTTCTTTTCCCAAATGTAACGAACTGTGCTTTCATCCAATCCTTTCGGAGCATATTCGGTTTCAATATCGGTTGAAAATCCGTATTTGTAATCCGATTGGGTGAGTTCGTTTAATATGTTGTTGTGGTCATTGGTCATTAGTCAATAGTCATTAGTAAAAACTTCATCATTCGTTGTTCGACATTCGATATTCATTATTTTTTATTTGTAATTTATTTTTTTAAATATCGAACACCGAATACTGAATGTCGAATATCGAAGTTGTCAACGATTTTAAAAAACAAAAGTAAGGTTTATTAAAGGTTTTTGCAAAAAACTTTTGTAACGGAAACATCATTCTTTTTTCTTCACCTCGCAATTATCCAGACATTTCTTTTTACATGAATTATCGCATGGTTCGGTGTGAATCATTACAACGGTATTGGAAAGTTCTTCTTTTATTCTTTTTGTAATTTCATCGCAAATGTCGTGGGAATTCTGAACTGTCATCTTCGAGTCAACAATAAGGTGAAATTCCACAAACCTTTCGGCACCTGCTTTGCGGGTTTTGAAATTATGAAAGCTGTATATTTCGGGACGAATGGAATTAATGATTTCAATGGCTTTTTCTACTTCTTCTTTAGGCAAACTTGAATCAAGTAATCCGCTTACAGACTGAACTGTCAGGTCGTATGCTGCTTTTACAATGAATAATGCAACAGTTATTGCAATTACGGGGTCAAGCCATGTTACGTTTAATCCCGGTAAGAAATATCCTATTAGTGCAATAATTCCCAAACCAACTCCAACACCTAAAGAAGTATAAACATCAGTCAGCAGGTGCCATGCATCAGCTTTAAGGGCAATTGAATCCGATTCTTTTCCTATTTTAAAAAGTCTTCGTGAAACAAAAATATTTACTAAAGAAGAGATAAGCATAATGTATATTCCAAGTTGAATATTTTCAATTTCGGAGGGATTCATAAGTTTATCAATTGATTCAGAAATTATCCAGCCTGCAGCGACAAAAATCAAAAATGCCTCTATTGCACCTGAAATATTTTCGAATTTACCATGCCCGAAAGGATGTTTGACATCAGGCGGCTTGTTGGATTCTTTAACAGCAAAAAGCGCTATTACGGAAGCCAAAAAATCAATTGCAGAATGTATGGCCTCGGAAATTACGGCAACTGAACCTATGATGAGACCGATAACGAGTTTAAATAAAACGAGTATAAGGTTTGAAATAACAGATAATCTGGCAACACCTACTTTTTTCTTTTGTAAATTCATTTAACTTGTTTTAAAAATAAAACCCCGTGAAACTTAAGTCCCACAGGGCGACTTCCTGCTGCTCTCAATTGAGCCCGACTGCATCCCGCATATTCGGAACCGTCTGTTCAGTTTGTTCAATAAAAAGAAATAAACTGATACAAATATAATAAAGCGCAAAATAATAGCAAAAAATATTATTTTAGCATCGGGAATAAAATATCCATGCAAATAAAATGTTTAATTTGAAAATTTGTTAATTTGACAATGAGAAAATTTAATTTAAAATGGTTAAATTGCTAAATTGTTTAATTGTTATAAATCAATTATTAACTGAACAAGTATGGGAAAAACAACAATTTAGCAATTAAACAATTTAACAATTATAAGAAAGCAGCAAATACAATTATATATATAATTTTTAAAAATTATGAGTAAAATAATACTATCAATTATTGCAATATCTGTGTTTTTGTTTTCCGGATGTAAATCGGGAAGCAAAAAAAAGGAAGCTCTGAAGGGAGAAATAACAATAGCAACATCAGAAAATACAGGTGCATTAATAGAAAATATTACAGCAGAATTCAAGAAAAATTATCCTAATGTTAAAATTGATGTCATTATTATGGATGCTGATGTGTATGTGGAAAGCGCACTTCTGAATGAGATGGTAAACATAGGAGTGATTTCGGCGAACTCAGTGCAAAGCGAACCGGACAGGAAAATTAATTCTTTCTGTTTCGCCAGAGATGCTGTGGTTGGCATTGTAAGTGCTGATAATCCGGTTATCGAAAATTTGTTAAACAGAGGAATTAAAAAAAGTGAACTTGTAAATATATATTCAGGTGGAAATATTGTGAATTGGGGATCATTCGGAAATTCAAAAAGTAAAGACATTGTAAATGCATATTTTCGCAGAGATGAATGTCCCGCCGCAGAAACATGGGCTGGTTATCTGGGTAAAAAAATCACGGATTTGAAAGGAACTAAAGTTATCAGCGGGAGTAACATGCTATCGGCAATTGAAAAAGATAAGAACGGAATTGGTTATGTGAATTTCAATCTGGCTTATGCTTCTTCATCAAAGTACGAGAAGGAAGGAATAAAAATTATTCCCATTGATAAAAATGAAAATGGAATACTTGACGATAATGAAAATTTTACTTTCAGGAAAGACAGCATAATGAAAGCAATTTTCCGCGAAAAATATCCGCGGGAATTGACAGAACATATTCTTATAACTATTAAAAAAGGAAAAACAGATAATGTTACTTCGGAGCTTATTAAATGGATGCTGACCGATGGGCAGGCATTTGTGAATGATGCGGGATTTGTAAAAGTTTCGGATAACAAAATTAAGGAGTCGCTGAATAAATTAAAAAACATAAAATGATAAAAAACATTTCAATACCGAAAGGTACAAGAGATTTTTCGCCCGAAGAGGTGGTAAAGCGAAAATATATTTTTAATACCATTGAAAAGATTTTTCAACTATACGGATACATGCCTATTGAAACTCCGGCAATGGAAAATCTTTCAACGCTTACGGGAAAATACGGCGACGAAGGCGACAGGTTAATATTTAAAATTCTTAATTCGGGAAATTTTCTTGATAATGTTGATTTATCGGAAAAAAATCAAAATAAAATAGGAGCACAGATTTGTGAAAAAGCACTGCGTTATGATTTAACAGTTCCTTTTGCGCGTTATGTGGTCATGAATCAGAATGAAATTACTTTTCCTTTTAAACGATACCAGCTTCAGCCGGTATGGCGTGCCGATAAGCCCCAAAAGGGACGGTACAGGGAATTTTTCCAGTGTGATGTTGATGTTATCGGCAGCAACTCTTTATTAAATGAAGTTGAATTAATTCAAATCATTGACAGGATTTTTAATGAATTAAATATTAACGTTAAAATAAAAGTAAACAACAGAAAAATATTAAGCGGCATTGCCGAAATCATTGGCGAAAAGGAAAGGATTACAGATATTACTGTTTCAATAGATAAGATTGAAAAAATAGGATTTGATAAGGTTGTTGAAGAACTTTTAAATAAAGGAATAAGTAAAAATGCAGTAGAAAAATTAAAACCTGTAATAAACATAAAAGGCGGAGCAATAGAAAAACTGAAACAGTTGAAAGATATTTTAAAAAGTTCCGAAACCGGCATGAAGGGTGTTGAAGAAGCCGAAGCTATTTTTAATTGTATTGGTTTAACTCCAACAAAATCTGAAGTTGAAATTGATTTGAATTTAGCAAGAGGGCTGGATTATTACACGGGAACAATTATTGAAGTTAGTGCAAAAGATTCTGCGATAGGTAGTGTTTGCGGCGGCGGTCGTTATGATGATTTAACGGGAATCTTCGGATTGCCCGATGTTTCGGGTGTCGGTGTTTCTTTCGGTGCCGACAGAATTTATGATGTTTTAACGGAATTGAATCTTTTCCCCGAAAAGTCTGAAACTACAACAAAACTACTTTTTATTAATTTCGGAAAAGAAGAAGAGAAATATTGTTTGAAAATTATTTCCGAAATAAGAAATGCCGGAATAAGTTCTGAATTATATCCTGAACCTGCAAAGCTGAAAAGACAAATGAGCTATGCCGACAACAAAAAAATACCTTTTGTAGCTCTTATCGGAAGCGAAGAAATGCAGAGCAATTTAATCACCCTAAAAGACATGAAAAGCGGTGAACAGAAAAAGATGAGCATGAACGATTTGCTTGGATTTTTGAAATCGCATGAATAAAATTTGATATCTAAAGTTGTTGTTACAGAAGAGATGCCATCTTTTTGAAAGATGGCATCTCTTCGTTTATTAATATGGGTGGTTCGCCGAAATAAAAATATCAATATTAGCAATAATTACAGAAACTCTTTCAATATTAAATTACCCCGAATTTGAATAAAAACAATCAAATTCGGGGTTTTATTTATTATTGTTTAAAGTTTAAATACGTGTCGCCACCTACGGGGCTTAAATATTTTTCTATTTTGTTTTCTACCAATATCCCGTCCCGTACGGGACGAAATGTCGGTAGAATAATGTAATCCGGGTTATTTAAAGTTCCGAAGGAACGATACAAATAATTAATCGGACAATAGCTGTTAATAATTAATTTTTACGAAAAATTCTTTTGGCGAATTACCCTAATCTGTCTTTTAAATATAAAAAACCTGTTAGGTTTAATCTGTGAACTTAGCGAAGCGTTCTCATGAGCTCTTAAAAAAAGAAACTTTGCGAATGATCTGTGGCTTTTTTTATTATTGTTATTTTACTGAATCCACAATAGCTTTAAAAGCTGCAGGTTCGTTCATTGCAAGATCGGCAAGGGTTTTCCTGTTTATTGTTATGTTTGCTTTTATAAGTTTGTTTATGAATTCGGAATATGACATTCCGTACTGGCGGACTCCGGCATTAATTCTGGTAATCCATAATGCCCTGAAGTTTCTTTTCTTTTTTCTTCTGTCGGCATAAGCATAACCTAAACCTTTTTCAACGGTGTTTTTTGCAACTGTCCATACATTTTTTCTTTTTCCGAAATTACCTTTTGCTAATTTCAGAATTTTTTTTCTCTTGCGTCTTGCCGCAACTGCATTTACTGACCTTGGCATAATTTTTAAGTTTTTTTGGTTGCCAGCGTTTCCTTAATTGTTGGAAATCTTTTTAGCTGTGCAACCGGGTTAATACTAAAATTTAATAAACCATTTTTCTATATTGAAAGCATTCCTCTGATGTTTTTTGCATCTGCCTCGTCAACCGTAGAAGTTTTGGTTAAATTGCGTTTTCTCTTTTTTGTTTTCTTTGTTAGTATATGGCTTTTGAAAGCATGCTTTCTTTTAACCTTTCCTGATGCTGTTAAAGAAAATCTTTTTTTTACGCTCGATTTTGATTTTGTCTTTGGCATTTATTTTGTTTTATAGATTCAGTTTGAAAATTAATTTTATTTCTTTTTTGGTGTAATTATCATCATCATTCTTTTTCCTTCAAGTCTGGGCAGTTGTTCTACCTTTCCCCATTCTTCGAGAGCTGCCGCCAGCTTCAGTAACATTATTTCACCCTGTTCCTTATAAAGTATTGAACGACCTTTAAAAAACACATCGGCTTTTACTTTTGCTCCTTCTTTCAGAAACTTTATTGCATGATTTAATTTGAAATTAAAATCGTGCTCATCGGTGTTCGGTGTGAATCGCAGTTCTTTTGTAATGACCTGTGCTGTTTTTGATTTCAGCTCCTTCTGCTTTTTCTTTTGTTCATAAAGAAATTTTTTGTAGTCTATAACCTTACAAACAGGGGGATTGGCGTTAGGGGAAATTTCCACAAGGTCCAGGCCTAATTCGGAAGCTATTTCAAGAGCTCTTGCTGTAGGAAATATTCCCGGTTCTATATTATTTCCGACCAGCCGCACATGTGTAACAGTTATCCTGTCATTTATTTTATGTGCGTCTTCTTTTTTTCTAAAACGGTTATCGCGTCTCTGATAGGGATTATTTCCTCCTTTGTTGAAAAATGGTGTTGCTATAACTTTGTCTCCTTTTTTAGTTAGTACTTTATTTAATTATTTTATTTATTTTTCGGATTTCTCCAAAAGTTCTTTTATTTCGTTATTTATAATTTCGGCAAATTTTTCAACGGTGAAAGTTCCCAAGTCACCTTCTTTATGTTTTCTTACGGAAACGGTATTGTCGTTCTGTTCTTTCTCGCCGACTATAATCATGTAAGGAACTTTTTCGACTTCAGCATCACGGATTTTCTTGCCTATTTTCTCATCCCTCTCATCAATTTCACCGCGAATATCGTAATTATTAAGCAAATTTAAAACTTTTTTTGAATATTCATTAAATTTTTCGCTTATTGGAAGGATTATAGTTTGAACGGGAGCAAGCCAAAGAGGGAAGTTTCCTGCACAATGTTCAATTAATACTGCAACGAATCTTTCCATTGAGCCAAACGGAGCGCGGTGAATCATTACCGGACGATATTTGTTATTATCGCTTCCTGTGTATTCCAGCTCAAATCTTTCCGGTAAATTATAATCAACCTGAATTGTTCCCAACTGCCATTTTCTTCCTATTGCATCTTTCACCATGAAGTCGAGCTTTGGTCCGTAAAATGCGGCTTCCCCTATTTCGACTTTTGCCGTTAGTCCTTTTTCCTTTGCAACTTCGAGTATTGCCTTTTCAGCTTCTATCCAGTTTTTGTCGGTGCCGATATATTTTACTTTGTCGTTAGGATCTCTTAAGGAAATCTGAACAGTGAATTCTTTAAAGTCGAGAGTTTTGAAAATATAAAGTACAATGTCTATTACGCCTTCGAATTCTTTTTTCACTTGGTCGGGAGTGCAGAAAATATGAGCATCATCCTGTGTGAATCCTCTTACTCTTGTTAGTCCATGAAGTTCGCCGCTTTGTTCATAACGGTAAACTGTTCCGAATTCGGAAAGCCTCAATGGTAGTTCTTTGTATGATCGCGGCTTGTATTTATAAATTTCGCAATGATGAGGACAGTTCATAGGTTTTAGCATGAACTCTTCTCCTTCAATAGGAGTTTTAATGGGCTGAAAAGAAGTAGCGCCATATTTTTCATAATGTCCTGATGTCACAAAAAGTTCTTTTCCACCAATGTGCGGAGTCATCACCGGTGTATAGCCTGCTTTTTTTTGTGCAATGCGGAGAAAATTTTCGAGCCGTTCCCGTATAGAAGTCCCTTTGGGCAGCCACAATGGTAACCCTGAACCCACCTTCTGCGAAAATGTGAAAAGCTCAAGTTCTTTACCTATTTTCCTGTGGTCGCGTTTTTTTGCTTCTTCAAGTAAAACCAGATATTCTGTCAACTCTTTCTGCTTCGGAAAAGTAATTCCGTAAACACGTGTGAGTTGTTTCCTTTTTTCATCACCGCGCCAGTATGCACCGGCAATGTTTAATAATTTAACGGCTTTTATGTGAGAAGTATCGGCTAAATGAGGTCCGCGGCAGAGGTCGGTGAAGTTACCGCTTGTGTATAACGAAATTGTTCCGTCTGCAAGGTCTTTAATTAAATCAAGCTTGTATTCATCGCCTTTTTCGGTAAAATATTTTATTGCTTCCTGTTTTGAAACTTCTTTGCGTACGAATTTATTTTTTTGTTTTGCGAGTTCAAGTATTTTATCTTCGAGCTTTTTGAAATCTTCGGAAGATATTGTTTTTTCGCCAAAATCAACATCGTAATAAAATCCGCTGTCAATATTCGGTCCAATTCCGAATTTCACGCCGGGATAAAAAAACTCGATTGCCTCAGCCATTATGTGTGCCGAAGAATGCCACATTGTTGCTTTACCTTCATCGTCATTCCATGTGAGCAAAGTAACTTTTGCATCATTATTAATTTGGCGAGTTAAATCCCATATTTCATTATTGACTTTTACCGCCAGTACATTTCTTGCAAGACCTTCGCTGATGCTTAAAGCAATGTCCATTCCCGAAGCACCTTCGGGGTATTGCCGGATTGAATTATCGGGTAAAGTAATATTTATCATTATTTGATTTATTTAAAATGAGTTTGTAAAATTAGTAAAATAAAGTGTTAAGCCAAAAATGAAAATATTTTTTAAATGTGTTTTTTTATCTTCATTGCTTGGTTTATATAATTATAGTACAATTTCGTAAACAAAAAATTAAAAAAGCACATAAATTATTTTCACGTGCTTTTGTGGGCCCACCTGGGCTCGAACCAGCCCCGATAGCTATCGGGGCACAGATTTTGAGTCTTTATATTTATTAAGGAGTTTTATTACCATTTCTGGATATTTCTTTAAGCTTTTATAATATTCTCTACTTTTCATTTTCTTTATGTGTTTTTCAATTTGCATTGCTTGGTTTATGTTTGTGCATTTAATCTCAATATACAATTCCCAATCATCACTAATTTTTGTATACTTTTCAACACCATAATAGTTTTGGTTATGCCTGCTTATTCTCAATGAAACATCTTCTGTTGTTGCTCCAACATAATAAGCACTTGCTTTTGGAGAATATATTATATAACACGAAGCCATTTTAGAAAATTAAAAAAGCACGTTTAAAACATCACGTGCTTTTGTGGGCCCACCTGGGCTCGAACCAGCCCCGATAGCTATCGGGGCACAGATTTTAAGTCTTTATATTTATTAAGGAGTTTTATTACCATTTCTGGATATTTCTTTAAGCTTTTATAATATTCTCTACTTTTCATTTTCTTTATGTGTTTTTCAATTTGCATTGCTTGGTTTATATTTGTGCATTTAATCTCAATATACAATTCCCAATCATCACTAATTTTTGTGTACTTTTCAACACCATAATAGTCTTGGTTATGCCTGCTTATTCTCAATGAAACATCTTCTGTTGTTGCTCCAACATAATAAGCACTTGCTTTTGGAGAATATATTATATAACACGAAGCCATTTTAGAAAATTAAAAAAGCACGTTTAAAACATCACGTGCTTTTGTGGGCCCACCTGGGCTCGAACCAGGGACCCACAGATTATGAGTCTGTTGCTCTAACCAACTGAGCTATGGGCCCGGAAAAAAGTAATGGAGGGCAAAAGTATCAATTTGGTTTCAATATTCAAAAAATATTTTCGTTTTAGGATAAACTGTATAACGAAATCTGAAAATTATGGCTTTGATTTTTTAAGTGCTATAAAAAAATAATTGTAGTTTTGTTCCTTTCAAAATAAAAAATGAAACAAATAAGAATAGACCTTAGAAGTGATACTGTTACCAAACCTACGCCTCAAATGATGGAGGCAATAGTAAATGCGGAAGTCGGAGACGATGTTTTTGGTGATGATCCATCCGTAAACGAACTTGAAAGAAAAGCAGCCGGAATGTTTGGAATGGAAGCGGCATTGTTCTGTGCTTCGGGAACGATGACCAATCAATTGGCAATTCGTGTACACTGCGCACCCGGGAGCGAGGTTATTTGCGACGGTCTTTCACATATATATTTATATGAAGGCGGTGGAATTGCGCTCAATGCTTTTTCGTCAGTCAGGGCACTCAATGGCAACAGAGGCAGAATTTCATCCAAACAGGTTGAAGAATCCATTAATGACGCAAACGATGTTCATCAGCCGACCACCAGAATGGTTTCGCTGGAAAATACTGTAAATAAAGGAGGAGGCAGTATTTATGATTTTAATGAAATTCTGAAAATAAAAAAGGTTTGTGAACAAAATAATCTCATACTGCATCTTGATGGTGCAAGACTTTTTAATGCTCTCGCTGAAACCGGTGAAAGTCCTAAAGATTATGGCAAGGCGTTTAAATCAATTTCCATCTGCTTATCCAAAGGATTAGGTTGTCCTATTGGCTCAATACTTTTGGGTACTGATGATTTCATAAAAAAATCAAGACGTTTCAGGAAAGCAATGGGAGGGGGCTGGCGGCAGGCGGGATACATTGCGGCAGCAGGTATATACGCACTCGATAATAACATCGAAAGACTGAAAGATGACCATCGTAGGGCAAAATCAATAGGACAAATGCTTTCACGAAAAAACTTTGTCAAAGAAGTTTATCCTACAGAAACAAACATTGTTGTTTTGGAATTACAAAAAAATATTCTGGCAGCAGATTTTGTTTCCAGCATGGCTGAAAATGGTATATTCTGCATTTCACTCGGCGAGCATTTGGTAAGATTTGTAACGCACCTTGATTTCACAGATGAGCATCTGGCTTACTTTGAGAAATGCATGAATTCTATAAACATTAAATAGTCAGCCTGCAAATCTGCTCACTATACCTTTATTAATCTTAAAACAACGGAAATGGTGATGTGGAAAGTTTACTTTCAGTTGCTTTATTGAATTTGAATATTAAAGAAATCACATTTGCATTTAATCCGGTCATATATGTTTTGATATCGGAAGTTGTGAGGTCAAAGCTATAGCTCAATGCAAATAATTTTCTTTCAATACATATTGAGGTGCAGAAAGCATCATTGTTTTTATACCATAAACCTATTGAAAATTTATTGCTTTCATTAAGTTTGTAATCAACATAAACTCCTCCGCCAAACTCGCTTATATCTTCCTGTGAGAAATAAATCAGATTAGGTGTTACGTCAACTTTTTCTCCGATAATTTTTACTCCGCCGAAGCCAACATATCGTGTGGGCAGAGGTGATTTGAAATCATTAAAGGATTCATTGGGTTGATTAAGATGAAATCCGGATATTCCCAGATATGAATTTATTTTTCCATCTCCTTCATCCGGTTTGTAATACCATAGTAATCCGAAATTCATATCCATGAAACTTGCTTTTTTGTTAATTATGCTCTCGCCGTTGAAATTTGCGGCGTTGTATGAACCTGCAACAAACTGCTCGTCGAAGGTGAGCTCTGTGAGATCAAGTGCTTTCTGAACATAGCCGGCAGAAATTGCCGCACTGAGAAAGTTCGATTCTGCCAAAGGTAAATTATAGCCCACCGACAATGAAAAATCAAGAACATCAAACGCGCCGGCGCTGAAATTCTGTCCGCAGAATCCCAGATCTAGTTTGTTCTTTCCTGTTGCATTGTCTCCTAAAATCAAAGGATATGTGAAATTGCATGTATATGTTTTATATCCTTTCTGAACACTGTTCCACTGGTCGCAATAATTCAAAGTTAATTTTGCATTCTGACTTTCTCCCATAATTGCGGGATTAAATTTCAGGAAATTCACAAAAGATAACCTTGTTTCTTGTGATATTGATGTTTTTGTTATTGCGATTAAAACAAAAATTACTGATAGTTTTATCAAAATCTTTGTTCCTGAAAATTTAGTTTCTTTATTTTTTAACATGACTGTTATGTTTTTTTATCGTTAATTAAAATTATTTATTTTATTTTATCTTATTAAATTTATCATGCCTTTAAGAATAAGCGGTTCGCCAAGGCAGTTGAGACCTTTGATGTAATACACGTAAGCACCTTCGGGTAATTTATCTCCAGTGTTCTGATTGGTTCCGTTCCATCCTTCATAAATGCTTTTTGAAACATATATTGATTTTCCGCTTGAATTGAAAATGTGTAATTCGAAATTATCAACATAAATAATATCCACACCTCTTATAATAAACACATCGTTATGTCCATTGCCATCAGGTGTGAATGCATTTGGCATCCACAATGATGAGTTTTTGATTTTCACCATCAGTTCACTTGTGTTGGTACAGGTGTTAATATCGGTTCCTGTTACGGTATAAGTTGTATTCAGAGTAGGATATACCAGTATTGCGTTTCCTGTCTGGGTATCACTCCATGTATATGTGATTGCTCCGGCTGCGCTGATATGAGCTGCAGAACCCGTACAAATCGTGTCTCCAATAGATGTAACTATCGGCAACGGGTTTACAATAACTGTTGTATTTGCTGTATTTGTGCAAGTGTTGGCATCGGTTCCTGTTACGGTATAAGTTGTGGTTTCAGTAGGATTAACAGTTATCGGGTTTCCTATTGCCGAATTGTTCCATGTGTATGTTACAGCTCCTGCGGCGCTTATGGTTGCCGTATCCCATATACATATTATATCACCTGTTGCAGTGACTATAGGTAATGGATTTACAATTACCACTGCCTGTGCTGCATTCGTACATCCGTTTCCATCTGTTCCGGTTACTAAATAAGTTGTAGTGGTTGTCGGATTTACAGTTTTTGAATTTCCGGTACCTAAACCAAAATTCCATGTGTAAGTTGTAGCTCCGCTTGCAGTAATTGTAGTTGAAGCACCAATACAAATTGTACTTCCGGTTGCAGTTACATTGGGTTTTGGGTTTACAGTTACTACTGTCATTGATGTTTTTGCACAAATATCTGTAGTTGTAACGGTATAAGTAGTGGTTGCTGTCGGGCTTACTGTAATTGAACTTCCTGTTTGTCCTGTATTCCATGAATATGAATATGCAGTTGAACCGGTTACGGTAATTGTTGCTGCCGAGCCGGAACATATTGTGATTCCTACCGGAACAATAATTGGAGGACAGACAAAATGCGAACAAAAACCACCTGGTGGAATAGGTGTAATGTTATTTACACAGTATGTTATTGTACCATTTTGTGTTCCCGGTGGTGTTTGTCCGCTATTCCAGCATACATCAAGATTATTTCCATCATAACCGCTTGATGGGTCAGCATATGCTGTTCCATTGATTTTCAGCTGACTGAAAACGCCCCCGATTGATGTGAAATGTGAGTTGTTATTTACAATAAAATCGAAACAACTCATATAAGCGCCGTTCATAAGTGTGACCTCAGAACCACTAAAAATGGAATCCGTACCATCCACTAAACACACTCCATCAACATATAATGTTGCACTGTTTGAAACAATTAAATTGCCATGTACACTAACAAGTCCGGTGATTGTATCTGTTACTGATGATCTGAAAATCAAATTTCCGAACACATCCCATTCACAAAAATTATGAACAGAAGCAAAGCTTTCTATCACACAAGTATCATTAATTATTAGTTTGCCATAGTTGTAAAATTTAGTAGTTGAACCCATGTTCAATTGACTTGTGGTAACAAATCCTTCATTGCAGACTTTAGCGAATGACGAAAGAGTTAGGGTTCCCAAGATTGTCCCCGAATTACAAAGCTTTGCAGATGGATTAAGAGTGATATTTCCGGTAATTATAGCCGTGGAATCAATACAATATGTTTGATTATTGGGCACTAAGATGTCGGTACTAATATTACCGCTAATTACAGAATCGCATGAACTACAAAGTGTACAGGTTTGGGAATATGTGCCGTTAATAATAAATGCAAAAAATAATCCTGTAATGATTATTTTAAATAATGATGATTTTAAATTTTTCATTGATATAATAATTTAAATTAGTTAATAAAATTCAATTAATAATATATATAAAAAAACTCCGACAAAAGTAAATATCATTTTCTAAAAAACAAATTTATAATTAACTAATTTCTTAGTAGTTGTTTGAGGTTGGTAAAAAATTAAAGCTTTACCAAAATTTAAAAGTTTGGTAAAGCTTTTTGAAATTATAAATTGATTTTACCTTCTAATATGCTTTTTCGAGCGTAAACTGAATAGGCATATTTAAAATAACTCTTACAGCATAACCTTTTTGTTTGCCGGGAATCCATTTTGGCATTAGTTTAGCAACTCTTAAAGCTTCTTCATCACAGCCACCGCCTATGCCTCTTAGGATTTTAAAATTACTTAAGCTGCCATCTTTTTCTACAATAAAACTTATAAAAACCTTACCTTCAATTCCCATTTCTTTTGCATCCTTCGGATATTTTATGTTATCTAAAATAAATTTAAACCGGGCTTCTTCTCCACCTTTGAATTCAGGCATTTCTGACGGAACCGGATCGGGAGGTGGCGTGACATCATCCGGGATCACATTGTCATTTTTCTTATTGCCGAAATCATCGTTCGTCAATTCCGATTCGATTTGCAATGGAACTGTTTTCACCTGTTCGATTGAGGCAAAAAGCTCTGAGCTGTCAACTTTGTCAGCTATCACCGGAGGAGTGAAGCCTTTTATTATTTCTTTTTCTTTTACCGGAGGAGGTGGTGGTAGTACTGGTGGGGGCGGAGGGGGCGGAGGATTTAAAATAATTATTATATTCCTCTCACCGGGTGTTCCGTTCAAAGTATTGTTTTTTGAACTGAAAAAAACTATTAAAATAATCAGAACAACAACAGTCGAAGTAAATGCCAACGACCTTGTTAGGTACTTTTTGTAAACCATCCTGTGGTAATATGCGCCATATTCTTTGTTGCGGTTTTCAAAAGTAATTTCGTCAAGATTTTTTGGGGTTTCCATTGCGTTTTTGTTTTAGGGTTAATTAATAAAATTCAATTTAAATTTACAAAACAAAAAAAACCAAGTAAAGCGCGAATAAGGGAACGGCAGGGCTGATTCAGTGAAATGAAGGTTTGAATAAGTTAAAATCTTAATCAGTTAATAAAATGTTTGTCGTTTGTCGTTTGTCGTTGTTTTATTTTATAATTATCAATTTCCAATTATATTTGTGCTCTGTTTTTTTTACAAATGACCAATTACATTAACGCCAAACGCCGAACGCCGAACGCCGAACGCCGAACGCCGAACGCATAACGTATAACTCAAATAACATGATAAACTTCACATACAAAATTCCAACTAAAATATATTTTGGAAAAGAACAAATAAAAAATCTTGAAAAGGAAATAAAAAATTATAAAAGCATTTTGCTTGCTTATGGAGAAGGAAGCATAAAGAAATACGGATTATACCAAAAAGTAGTTGATATATTGAAGGCAAACAAAATTACTTTTTGCGAATTATCGGGAATAAAGCCT